>JAGCVB010000030.1 GCA_017962585.1 Bacteroidales bacterium | reverse complement strand
TGTCGGCGTGGGTGTCCACGCGGAGGTTCTTGCAGTGCTGCCAGGCCCAGGCGAAGCAGGCCTCGGCGACGCCGTGGCTGTCGCGTGTGCTGGCCAGGCGATGGATGGTGGCGTAGGGGAGGGTGTCCTCCAGCCATCGTCCCTCGTAGATGCGGTTGTAGGTGGGCTCGATGCCGGGGATGAAGGCGAAGGTGCCAATGGCGGTGCCGCTTCCGTCTTCGATGACGAAACTTCGTCCGAGGCGGATGTCTTCAAGCACTACGTTGCGGGAGGGGTATTCGCCTGCCCACTGGGTGGCGTTGCCGTCGGCGCGCATTATCTCGCGCGCCTGACGGAAAAGCTCCATCAGGCGCGGCACATCCCGCTCCTCAGTATTGCGCACTGTCATCCCGTTTCCCTGCATTTGTATAGAAATAATGCCCGGTAAAAATAGTAACAAAGATCAATTATTCTTAAATTTATGCTATGAAAAAGATAATGATACTTTTTGCAGCCCTGTGCGTCAGCGCTTCTGCTTTGGCTCAGAGCTCCTCGGAGGTTCCAGCCCGTACCTTCAAAGTTTATTGTGAAATTGTCACTGCCTATTCCGCAGGCCTTTTTACGGATCGGACTACTGTAAATATTGATTTCGGCCAACAGACAGATTTCTGGGAATCTGACAAGGAATTGCTGGACGATACCGGCCGTCCCATAGTATTCAACAACATCCTTGACGCACTCAATTATATGGGTGAACGGGGCTGGGAACTGGTCCAGGAGTATTTTGACATCAGTTACAAAACAGACAACCCCAGGCACCACTGGGTGCTCTGTAAAACAGTTACAGACCGTTCCCAAATTACGGAAGGTCTTTTGACAACACGAATGCTCAAAGGCCAATAATCCGTATCAATGATAAAGGTGGCTTGCATAGGGGACAGCATTACCTGGGGATTCACGCTGCTGAATCCCTGGAAGCAGAGCTATCCCGCGCTGCTTCAGGAGAAACTGGCCGCGGAGTACCAGGTTCGCAACTTCGGCTACAACGACGCCTCAGCGCGCTTTGACGCTGATACCCCTTACGTTAGCAAGAGGGTGTATAGGGACAGCCTCGAATGGAATCCGGACATAGTCCTGCTGATGCTGGGCACCAACGACACCAAGACGCGCAATTGGGATCCGGAGGTGTTCAGGCGGGATTATAGGAAGATAGTGGAGTCGTACCTGGCGCTGCCGTCGCATCCCCGCGTAGTGCTGATTGCTCCGATACAAGCGTTCCTGATTTTGGGAAGGCCGCTTTTGGGCGTCCGTCCCGATAATTTGGAGGAAGGTGTGCGTCCCGCCATCCGGGAAATAGCTCAGGAAACAGGGCTGGAACTGATAGATCTGAAGGACCTTTTCACTGACAATACCTACTGCCGCGACGGCGTCCATCCGCAGCGCACCGGCGCGCAGATGCTTGCCGATGCCATTTATTCCGCAATTCATTGGTAACGAAGATTTAATTATGGGTAAACAGTTGTTGCTATCGGCTCTAACCAAATACTTCCTGGGTGTGATACTCCTAGGTGCGCTGCTGTTCATCCCAACCGGATCCTTCAGTTATTGGCAGGGATGGCTGCTGATGGGCATCCTGTTCGTGCCTATGTTCGTTGCCGGTCTGATTCTGATGGCCAAGAACCCGGACCTGTTGCAGAAACGCCTGAATGCCAGGGAGAAAGAAGCTGAGCAAAAGACAGTCGTGGCCTTGAGCGGATTGCTTTTTATAGCTGCCTTCGTCATAGCCGGCCTTAACTGGCGTTTCGGCTGGTGGCTGCTGCCCGACTGGGCCGTATGGGTGGCAGCAGGACTCTTCCTGGCAGCATATCTGCTCTACGCCGAAGTCCTCCGTGAGAACACCTACCTCTCCCGCACAATCGAAGTCCAGGAGAACCAGAAAGTCATAGACACCGGTCTCTACGGCATAGTACGCCATCCTATGTATATGGCAACTACCATCCTTTTCCTTGCAATGCCCCTGGTTCTGGCCTCTCCGATATCCTTCATTATAATGCTGGGCTACATTCCAGTGATAGCCAAACGCATCAGAAACGAAGAATCCGTTCTTGAAAAGGGCCTCCCTGGATACAAAGAGTACAAACAGCGCGTCAGGTACCGCCTCCTGCCTTTTATCTGGTAACCGTTACCATACCCGGGTTAATTGAGGGCAATTACTTTAATGACATAAAAGTGCTATATTTGTTTGTATGAGTTTCAGCAAGTTCATATTGAAGGTATTGGGATGGAAGACGGTGGGATCCGTTGTCCAGGAACCCAAGTGCATTATACTGGAAGCGCCGCATACCAGCATGTGGGACTTCTTGATAGGGTATTGGTATTATCGCTCTGTAGGAGGAAAACTGAGCATTATGATCAAGAAGGAGTTCTTCTTTTTTCCGTTGGGCCCGCTGCTGAAGGCTCTGGGAGCGTTTCCAATTGATAGAGGAAATCCGACGGAAACCCTGCTGGAGATAATCAGGGAACTGAATGATAAGGACGGAAAGACCTTCCATATGGTGATGTGCCCCGAGGGCACCAGGAAGGCTGTCCGCAAATGGAAAACCGGGTATCACACGCTGGCCAGGGCTGCAGGGATGCCGGTTTACATCAGTTTCGTGGACTGGGGCCACAAGAGAGTGGGAATAGACCGGAAGATAGAACTGACGGACAATGCAAGGGCGGATACCGACAGGATCCAGAAGATTTATGAAGATCTGGATTTGATTCCGCTTCATCCGGAAGGGTATGCAACAAAGTAAGGGCTTTTTTGTATATTTGTACAATTAGTGTTCAATTAAAGAGGTTAAATATGAAAATAGCGGTAATTGGCGCAGGCAATATGGGCGGCGCCACCGCCAGAGGTCTGGTTAAGGCCGGCGCGGTAAAAGCATCAGATGTAACTGTCAGCGACATTTCTCCCGTAGTCCTGGCTACATTCTCAGCCTTGGGATACAATACCACAAAAGACAACGCTCAGGCTGTAAAAGGCGCTGATGTCGTCTTCCTGGTAGTGAAGCCCTGGCTGGTGGAGGAACTGATAAGCGAGATCAAACCCGAACTGGACTATTCATCCCAGACAATTGTCTGCATTGCCGCCGGAATCAGCCCTCAGCAACTTTCTGACTGGCTTGGAACCGATTCCAACGGCATTGAGGCCCAGTGCCTGCTGGCAATCCCCAATACCGCAATTGAGATTCTTCAGAGTATGACTTTCATCACTCCGGTAATTGCCAGTCCCGAATCTGTAAATACCGTCAAGAACCTGTTTGACAGCGTGGGTTCTGCAATGGTCATTGACTATGACCATATGGGAGCCGCCACGGCCCTGGCCTCCTGCGGTATAGCGTATGCAATGCGCTATATACGTGCGGCTGCCGAGGGCGGCGTGGAGATGGGATTCTATCCGGCCGATGCGGTGAAGGTGGTCTGCCAGACCGTGCAGGGAGCAGCAGGGCTGCTGAGCCAGCCTGGCGTGCATCCCGAGGCGGAGATTGACAAAGTAACCACGCCCGGAGGCATCACCATAAAGGGTCTCAACGAGATGGAGCACGCCGGATTCACGAGCGCAGTGATCCGTGGTCTGAAAGCCTCCAAGAAATGAGAAGGATAGTAATAAAGATAGGCACCAACGTCCTGACGCGGGCCGACGGCACTCTGGATACCACCAGGATTTCTTCGATAGTGGACCAGGTGGAGGCGCTGCGCAAGGCTGGGGCGCAGGTGATACTGGTCTCCAGCGGAGCCGTGGCCTGCGGGCGCAGCCTTCTGGGGCGCGACGGCGCGGCCAGCGGCCACAAGCTGGATCCCGTGGAACAGCGCCAACTGTACTCAGCCGTGGGGCAGGTGCAGCTCATAGGCCTTTACAGCAGGCTTTTCAAGGACTGGGGAACCACGATAGGGCAGGTTCTGACTATGAAGGAAAGCTTCTCCACCCGAAGGGAATACCTCAATCAGAGGGCCTGTATGGAGGTGATGCTTGCCAACAAAGTGGTTCCGATTATCAACGAGAACGACACAGTGAGCGTCACCGAGCTGATGTTTACCGATAACGACGAACTGTCCGGCCTGGTTGCCTCGATGATGGACGCCGACACGCTCATCATCCTCACCAACGTGGACGGAATCTACGACGGCCCCCTGTCTGACAAGGCCTCCAAGGTAATAGAGAAAGTGTACCCTGGCGATGACGTCAGCGGCAGCATAGGCACACAGAAGAGCGGCTTCGGCCGCGGGGGAATGCTCTCCAAGTATGCGATTGCCGCCCGCGCGGCCGAAGAAGGCATCCGCGTGCTCATAGCCAACGGCAAGCGCGAGGGCATTATCAAGGACCTGTATAACGATGTTCCGGGAACCGTTTGCACGGAGTTCGTCCCCTCCGAAGGAGGCGTTTCCAGCGTCAAGAAGTGGATAGCGCACAGCAGCGGCTTTGCCAAGGGCACGGTCTCTGTCAATGCAGCCGCCCGCAAGGCCCTCTGCGGCGAGAATGCTGTCAGCCTGCTGCCGGTGGGCGTGGTGTCGGTGCACGGAGACTTCGAGGAGGGAGACATAATAGGCATCCTGGGCCCCGAAGGGGACCTCTTTGCAGTTGGGCGCAGTTCGTACAGCGCAGTCCAGGCGCAGGAGGTGATAGGTCAGCACGACTGCAAGCCTCTGGTTCATTACGATTATTTAAGTTTGCTTTAGAATATGGAAGAGTTCTTCATAAAAGCCAGGCAGGCAGGCAAGAGCGTCGCCGCCCTGGACGATGCCACACGCAACAGGGTGCTCCTGGCCGTAGCCGACGCGCTTGAAAGCTCCGCTCCGGAGCTGCTGCGCGCAAACGAGCTGGACCTGGCACGTATGGACCGCCGCTCGCCGCTGTACGACCGTCTGATGCTGACCGAGGCCCGCATTAAGGGCATCGCCTCCGATATGCGCAACGTGGCCGGGCTGCCTTCGCCCCTCGGGCGGGTCCTGCTGGACCGCGTCCTCCCCAACGGGCTGCACCTGCGCAAGGTGGCAGTGCCTTTCGGGGTGATAGGCGTCATATATGAAGCTCGTCCCAACGTTACGCTGGACGTGTTCTCGCTGTGCTTCAAGAGCGGCAACTCCTGCGTGCTCAAGGGCGGAAAGGACGCTGACGATTCCAACCGCGCGGCCGTGGCCATTGTCCAGAGGGTGCTGGAGAGTTTCGGCATTCCTGCAGGCGCAGTTACCCTGCTGCCAGCCACACACGAGGCTACGGGTGCACTCCTGAACGCAGTGGGCTATGTGGACGTGGTAATCCCGCGCGGCGGCCGCAAACTAATTGATTTCGTGCGAAATAACGCCCGCATCCCGTGCATAGAAACGGGAGCAGGAGTGGTGAATACCTACTTTGACATAGCCGGTGACCTGGAAATAGGAAAGAAGATAGTTTTCAACGCCAAGACGCGCCGCGTAAGCGTCTGCAACGCCCTTGACTGCTTGATAATACACTCCGGCAGGCTGGGAGACCTTCCGGCCCTTTGCGCGCCTCTGGCGGCCAAAAACGTGGCTTTATACGCCGATGAGCGCGCGCTGGCCGTTTTAAAAGATGTATACCCTGAAGTCTATCCCGCCGGACCCGACAGTTTCGGCACGGAATATATGGATTACAAGATGGCCATCCGCACCGTGGACAGCCTCGAGGAGGCCCTGGACCACATTTCCAAATACGGCTCCGGCCACAGCGAGAGCATAGTGACCGAGGATGAAGCCTCGGCCGCGGCCTTCCAGGCCGCCGTAGACGCAGCCTGCGTCTACGTGAACGCGCCCACCAGTTTCACTGACGGGGCGCAGTTCGGCCTCGGCGCCGAGATAGGCATCAGCACCCAGAAACTGGGCGCCCGCGGACCTATGGGCCTGGAGGAACTCACCACCTACAAGTGGCTCATCAACGGCCGCGGACAGACCCGTCCCTAAAGGCCGTTCCAAGATAGTCTTCGTATGGCCAGTTACCTTCAGATAGAGAACATTTCCAAGTCGTATGGTCTCAAAGTCCTTTTCGACCGCATCAGCTTCAATGTCAACGAAGGTGACAAGATAGCCCTCATAGCCCCAAACGGGGCCGGCAAGACTTCCCTTATGCGTATCCTGGCGGGGAAGGACCGCTCCGATTCCGGAGGCAAGGTCCTGTTCCTCAAGGATATACGCATAGCTTTCCTGGAGCAGGACTATGACTTCGACCCGCAGAACACCATTGCCCAGCAGATAGGGGATAGCCTGCGCACGCGCGAGCTCCTCACCAGCCTGGGCCTCGGCTCCTCGAACCGCCTGATGGGGGAACTCAGCGGCGGGGAAGTCAAGCGCGTCGCCCTCACCCAGATGCTGGCCTCCGAGGCCGACTTCTTCATAATGGACGAGCCCACCAACCACCTTGACGTGGACGCCATCGAATTCCTTGAAAGTTACCTCAGCCGCAGCCGCTGCACCCTGCTGATGGTCACCCACGACCGCTACTTCCTGGACCGCGTCTGCAACATAGTGATGGAACTGGACCGCGGCGCAATCTACACCTACAGAGGCAATTACCAGAACTACCTTGAGAAGAGGCAGGAGCGCATAAGCAACTTCAACGCCCAGACCGACAAGGTCCGCAACCTCCTGCGCCGTGAACTGGAATGGATTCACGCCACGCCCTGCGCCCGCAGCGGCAAGGCCAAGTACCGCAAGGACGCTTTCTGCGAACTGCAGGAAAGGGCCTCCCAGGCGCGCGTGGAGACCAACGTCAGTATGGATGAGATCAAGTACAACGCGCGCCTCGGCACCAAGGTAATCAACTGCAAGGACCTCTACTGCGAGTACCCCGGCTGGCCCTGCATCGTCCGCGACTTCACCTACAATTTCGCCCGCGGCGAAAAGGTGGGCATCGTCGGCCGCAACGGCATCGGCAAGAGCACCTTCATAAACCTGCTGATGGGAATCGTGTCGCCCCAGGCCGTGGTGAGGGGCTCCATCGAGAGGGGAACCTCCCTCCAGATAGGCTACTACCGCCAGGACGGAATGTCCTTCAAGGAGGACGAAACCGTCCTCGACGTGGTGCCCGATATGCACCTCCTTGGCCGCTTCCTCTTCACCCCGGATATGTACGGCACCCGCGTCTCAAGGCTCAGCGGGGGCGAAAGGCGCCGCCTTTACCTGCTCACAATCCTGATGAAGCAGCCCAATATGCTTATCCTGGACGAGCCCACCAACGACCTTGACATCGTGACCCTGAACGTCCTGGAAGAATACCTCCTGGACTTCTCCGGCACCCTGATCATAGTCTCCCACGACCGCCACTTCATGGACCGCCTGGTAGACCACCTCCTGGTCTTCTGCGGCGACGGCGTAGTCAAGGATTTCATAGGCAACTTCTCCGAATACCGCGCCTTCATCAAGGACTACGAAACCGAAGCCAAGCGCGCTTCCGCCAAGCCCGCCGCTCCCCGCGTCGAGCAGCGCAAGGCCGCCCCGGCCAAGCGCAAGCTCTCCTACAAGGAGCAGCGCGAAATGGAATCCCTTGAGGCGGAAATCGAGTCCCTCACCGCCGAGAAAGCCGCCCTCGAGACCCAGCTCTCCAGCGGCACCCTCTCCTACGAGGCCCTCCAGACCGCCTCCGCCCGCGTCGGCGAAATAATCACCCTCCTGGACGAAAAAGAGCTCCGTTGGCTGGAGCTCTCTGAAATTGGTAAGTAGGATAAAACCCTATTAGAACAGTACCGCTACACCAATGTAGAACTGCTGCCTGTTGATGGTGGCGTTGTCGCGGATGAGCTGGCCTACGTTGAAGCCGTTGCCGCCTTCGGACTGGCTCTGGGAGCCCTTGCTGTCAAGGTTGAGGCGGTTGAACATTCCCCAGTTGTAGCCCATTGTGACGCGGAGCATTTTGCCTACGTCGGCACCTATGCCTCCTCCGAGCATCAGGTCCATGCTCTCGAAGATATTCTTGTCGTACATATCCAGGAAGTCTCCTTTAAGCTCGAATCCCAGAACCTTGATGTCTCCTTTCAGTTTGGAACTGAGGCCTATGCTGGCGGTAGGGCCGGCGAATGCGAAGAACTTGTTGCCCTGGAAAGGAATGCTGAACATAAACTTGAACGGTATGTCAAGGTAGTGCTCCTCCAGCCTGCCCTTGAGTACTGCGCTGGCAGCGCCTATGTTGAGCAGTTTGTCAGCCGAACCGTTAGAGAACTCATAATAGAGGCCCGGTGCGATGCTGATGTTGGCTGAAATGGGAATGCTGTAATCCATTCCGGCGTAGAGGCCGTTCATAACGACGGTCCTGTTGATACCTGCAGCTTCGATTTTCTGGCTGACATTGGAATATCCTGCGCCTACGCTTATCTGAGCGAAGGCGTCGGTACCTGCCAGCAGGAGTCCTGCGGCCAGTACGATTGATAGAGCTTTCTTCATACTTATAAAGATTTTATAGCGTTTTTCAGTATTTCTACGGCTTCGTCGGTAGTAGCCCAGCTGGTGCATAGACGCACTGCGCCGTGCCCGTCGTCGATCTTCTGCCAGTATTCGTAACCCACAAACTGTGCCAAACGCTCCTGCTGCTCAAGCGAGAGTTCTACGAACACCTGGTTTGTAGGGCTGCCGCCGAAGAGCTTCAGGCCCTGCGCCTTGACGGCCTTCCTGATTTTCTCGGCCTGAGCCAACGCATGCTCCGACAGGCTGAAATACAGGTTGTCCGTGAACAAGGCGGCGAACTGCAGTCCCAGGAGCCAGCCTTTCGCCATCATTCCGCCGTTCTGCTTTATGTTGTAGCGGAAGTCCTTCTTGTAGGCGTCGTTGCATATTACCAGCGCTTCGCCGAACAATGCGCCCTGCTTGGTGCCGCCTATGTAGAATATGTCGGCGAACTTGCCAAGGTCTGCAGGCTCTATGTCACACTTGGAGCACATAAGGCCGTAGCCCAGGCGCGCTCCGTCGATGAACAGAGGCAGCCCGCATTTGTGGCAGGCCTCGCTTATCTCCTTCAGCTCTTTCTTGGAATAGATGGTGCCAAGTTCGGTGGGGAAGGATATGTACACCATTCCCGGCTGGACTATGTGTTCGTGGTTGGCGTCGCCAAAGTGAGTCTCAACGGCGTCCAGAATCTGGGCGGCGGAGATTTTGCCGTCGTCGTTCTTGAGCGTCAGGGCCTTGTGGCCTGTGTGCTCTATTGCGCCCGTTTCGTGGGCTGCTATGTGGGCAGTATCGGGGCACAGGACGCCCTGATAAGGCCTCAGCACAGAGGAGATGACGGTGGCGTTGGTCTGCGTGCCTCCCTCGAGGAAATGCACGTCTGCGTCGGGAACGCTGAATACCTCGCGTATGCGGCGTGCCGCGTCTTTGCAGTAATCGTCCTGGCCGTAGCCGGGATTCTGTTCGAAATTAGCCTCCTGAATGACTTGGAGCAGGTAGGGGTGGGCCCCCTCCATATAGTCGCTGTAAAATAACGGTTTCACTAGTCTATGTTCTTTTTGTTGGCTGTCCAGCCTTCTCTCTGCGCCACTCCGCAAGGGTTGCCTTTGAACATCTTGGCGGCCTCGGGATCACCTTTGAGCTGCCACTGGAGCCAGGCTGTTGCCACTACGGAGAACTCTCCTCCGTGATACTGGGAGTAGGTTCCGCCGTGGCCGACGGGGAAGTTGGCTGCGAAAGCCGGTACGTGATTAATACGGTTGAAGTCGTCCATTCCGTTTGCGTAGGCTATGTCTTCGGGGCCTCCCAGGAGATACATCACGGGAGTGTGGATCTGCAGGAGTTTCTCCTTAACGGGCATAGGCATCCCGGGAACTGCGGTTGAAGGGTCGCTGAAGAGGCCGCTGTTGCAGATCATTATGGTCTTGAGCCTGGGATCCTGGCAGTTGTCCAGGGTCTGGAGGCCTCCGCAGGACATTCCCGCGAGGGCTATGTTGCCGGTGTCCAGCTTGTGGTAATAAGGGCTGGAAGGGTCCTGGTTGGCTTTGAATACCCAGTCGATGCCTTCTATCTGCTGCTCAGATGTAGACTGAGGTCCGCGATAGCGCTCTCCGTTCAGGGGGATGTATCCGGTGGCTACGACGATGAATCCGTGGGAAGCTATCTCGCTGAGGAAATTGACGTGCTCCCAGGGAGAGTTGGTGCAGGCTCCGTTGCCCCATACCAGAACCGGGAGGGGATTGCTCTCGTTGAAAGGAGACAGGTCTGAAGGGCGCAGGATGGTATGTGCCTCCAACGAGGGCTCCTCTACCATTATGGCCTTGTAAGGGCCCGATCCTCCGTCTTCCACTACTTCACTTTTTGCATAGGTCTGGGCATTTGCGCCTAAGCATATCAGCGCAAGGGCCATAACTGACAATGTCCTGATGAGTTTCATAACGTTCAAAGATTGTTGATGAGTTCAAATATAATAAACTATCGGATAAAATGCGTAAATTCGCTTATTATGAGAAAACTTTATCTGCTTCTGTTTTCCTTCCTCGCAGCGGCTTGCGCAAAGCCCCAGGGACCGCTCTGGCTCGCAGCAGGCCCCGTACAGACCGAGGGAGAGCCTTATTTCGAATACAGGATACTTGACCACTGGGACAACCTTGACGACACTGTAGAAAGGGGTTATGCCGGTGGTTCCATCTGGGAATGGACCGCCCCGGAAATACCCGTGGAGCGCATCCATACCTACGGACAGCTGAACCAGTCCCTGGGAATCAACGGCTCCGTCCTGAACAACGTGAACGCCAATCCCAAGATCCTGGACGCCGAACACATCAGGCGCGTGGCCCAGATAGCGGACATCCTGCGTCAGTACGGCATCCGCACATACCTGTCAATCAACTTCGCAACGCCAATGGCCCTGGGAGAACTGGCTACCGCAGACCCCCTGGAGCCCGCAGTTGCGCAATGGTGGAAAGACAAGGCAGATGAGATATACGCCATAATCCCCGATTTCGGAGGCTTCCTGGTGAAGGCCTCGTCCGAGGGCCAGCCGGGCCCGCAGGACTTCGGACGCACCCACGTGGATGGCGCCAATATGCTGGCTGACGCCCTTGCCCCTCACGGCGGAATGGTTATGTGGAGAGCCTTCGTCTACGCCGCAACCAGCCCCGACCGCGCCAACCAGGCAGTAGAGGAGTTCGAGCATCTTGACGGAGAATTCCGTGACAACGTAATAATTCAGATTAAGAACGGTCCGGTAGATTTCCAGGCCCGCGAGCCCTTCAGCCCGCTTTTCGGCCGTATGGACAAGACCGTGACAATGGCCGAACTGCAGGTGACTCAGGAGTATCTTGGCCAGAGTTTCCATCTGGTATTCCTCGCTCCAATGTGGGAGGAGTTCTTCGGTGACGTACGCAACTACGCGCATCTGGACCGCAAGGCAATTGCCGGCGTAGCCAACACTGGACAGGAAGACACCTGGTGCGGACACATCTTCTCCCAGGCAAACTGGTACGCCTACGGCCGCCTGGCCTGGGATCCCACCCTCACCAGCGAACAGATTGCCGACGAGTGGATCCACCATACCTTCCTCAAGCCCTGGTGGTGCTCCAAGAAGCGTTTCGAGCGCGAGTTCGTGGAGCCCGTGAAGAAAATGATGCTGGAATCCCGCGAGGCCTGCGTCAACTACACTATGCCTCTGGGATTCCACCATATCTTCAACGGCAGCCATTACGGTCCGGGCCCCTGGCAGGGGAGCATCCGTCCCGACTGGTCGCCTCTGTACTACCACAAGGCAGGCCCCGACGGAGTTGGCTTCGACCGCACCGTGGCCACGGGATCCGGCAACACGGCCCAGTACCACGAGCCCTTCGCCTCTATGGTGGACAACCTCTCCACCTGCCCTGACAAGTACCTGCTCTGGTTCCACCATCTCCCGTGGGATTACAGGATGAGGAGCGGACGCACCCTCTGGGACGAAATCTGCCTCCACTACCAGAGCGGAATTGACAGCGTGCGTGGCTTCCTCGACACCTGGGCCTCAGTAAAGAAGTTCGTGGACGATGACACTTGGAACAAAGTCCAGGAGCGCCTGGTAATACAAGAAGCAGACGCCCGCTGGTGGCGGGACGCCTGCGTCCAGTATTTCCAGACTTTCTCCGGAATGAGCGTGCCCTCTGACGTGGCCGCCCCTGAAATCCCTCTCGACTCGCTCAAGCGCCGTCGCGGCAATCCGCCTGTGCTTACGAGCGATGGGGATTCGTCGTTCTAGCAGTTCCTATTTGAACAGCAGCTGCGCAAAGTTGTACAGCGCGCGCCTCCAGCTCTGCCACTCGTGGGCAGTGTCGGGGGATATGTAGGCGTGTGCGTTGTACCCTGCGGCCTTCATCTGTTCTGCGGTTGCCTTGGGGTCGCGGTTGCCGTTCTCAAGTTCGCGGCTTCCATAGCTTACGAACACGAGCTTGTTGTTAGCCTTGAAGTTCTTGCTTGCCGCAGCCTCTTCCGGGGTGATTTCGCCTCCGCTGAAGATTCCCAGTGAAGAGAATACCTCAGGATACTTGAGACCGATTTCCTTGGTCTCCATTCCTCCCATTGAAAGGCCGGCCATTGCTCTGTGAGCATTGTCAGGAATGGTCCTGAACCTGGCGTCTATCATAGGGATGATGTCCTGGATGAGGGTGTTGGCGAAGCCCTGGTACCAGTCATCAGGAAGGTTCATTCCACCTCCCTGCCTCCGTGCGGGAGCCTGCTGTCCTCTTGGATTGGGCTCCTGAGGCCTCTCGATTCTCCAGGAACCGTTGTCCATCACTATGATGAAAGGAACGCATTTGCCTTCTGCGAGGAGGTTGTCCATAATCTGGGCGGTCTTGCCCTGCTGAGGCCAGCCGTGCTCGCTCTCGCCGCCGCCGTGCTGCAGATAGAGCACAGGATAGCGCTTGTTGGGGTTCTTGTCATACTCGGCGGGAAGATATACGTAGCAGTGACGCATTGCGTTGTTGGTGGGAGACCAGTAGTAGATTTCACGCACCTCGCCCTGGGGAACGTCTTTCAGCTGGTAGAAGTCCTGGTCGTGGGCAGGTACGTCTATACCGCTGCTCCAGCGGCTTACACCGTAATAGTACAGGCTGGACGGATCCGGAACGTAGGCTCCGTCAATGATTATCTGGTAGTAGTGGAATCCTTCGTCCTGAGGGGCGGAATCACCAATCCAGTAACCTTCTGCATCCCTGTGGAGGTCATAAGTGGCTCCGCCGATGTCCAGCTTCACGGATTGTGCATCCGTAGCGTTGACGCGTACCCTTACCCGTCTTTCAGAATTAACTTTTGGATACTCCTTGCCTGTCTGGGCGTTGGGAGCAGTCACGAAGTCTTCCTTCGAAGGTTCCACATTAGCGGTTTCCGGTGCGGGCTTATTCTGGCCGCAGGAACATACAGCCAGCGCCAGCGCCAGGATGGTCAAAAATCTTTTCATTTCGCTTTAGTTTTAGTTTATGGTTAATGACATTCAGTTCTACTTGAGATTCTTCAGGGCAGGGAAGAGGTACTTGTAAATCAGGTCCTGCTCTGCCTGCAGGTTGTTGGAGTTGGCGGTAACGGCTATCACTGCGTCAGCGTCAGGATAGATGATAATGTACTGTCCCCTGGCTCCGTCTGCGCGGTATGCACCCTCGGGGCACATCCACATCTGGTAGCCGTAGCCCAGCATGAAGGTGCTGTTCTCAGGAGTGAGGCCCCTTTCGGCAGCGTTGTCAGGGCGGGTTCCCGAAGGAACAGAAGGCACCTGGTATTTGGAAGCCTCGGCAACCCATTTCTCGCTGATTAACTGCTCTCCGTTCCATTTTCCTTTCTGGAGGAAGAGCTGGCCGAACTTGGCCATATCCTCTGTCTTGAGGTAGAGACCCCAGCCGCCGGCATTGATTCCCTGAGGGCTCTCTTCCCACTCAGGAACTGCAATGTGCAGTTTCTCCCAAAGGCGTGGAGTAAGGAAATCGTTAATCTTCTGGCCGCACAGTTTCTGGGCTATCGCTGAGAGCATATAGGTTCCCATAGAGTTGTAGCAGTACCAGGTTCCGGGAGTCTTGGTAACCGGATGGGCGAGGAAAGCCGTCACCCAGTCGTCCGCGTTGCGGCGGTTAACTTCGGTCTCGTGGCCGCAGTTCATCGTAAGCAGGTCCTTTACGGTCATTGCCTTGAGGTTGTCGGAAATCTCCTCAGGCAGTTGATCCGGGAAGAAGTCGATAACCTTGTCGCTGACAGAGAGTTTACCCTGGTCCACGAGCATTCCTATTGCGGTGGCGGTGAAAGACTTGCTCACGGAATGCATAGCGTGGGGCTTGTCCGGAGCGGCCTCGCCGTACCAGTTCTCATAGAGCACGTTGCCGTGCTTGAGGATCATCAGGCTCTCGAAAGTGACGCTGGGGTCTGCTTCGTCATCTGCCAGCAGGGAATTGACTGCATCCTGGATTGTCTGAGGAGTTGCAGCCCTGGGCAGATCTATGATGTTCTGCTGTTTCTTACTTGCGCAGGAACAAGTGAGGATGACGGCCAAAAGTATGGCCGAAAGGGATCTGGCGATTTTCATATAGTGCGGATTATTAAATACTTCCGTAAATATATGAAAATTTTTACTTCATCAGACGCCCGTTAGCCAGGTTAAGTTGGTAATTGAATGTTCTCCTTCCTTTGTAGTAGAAAAGAATCAGGTTGGAGTTGTTCCTGAAATAAACGTTGTTCAAAAGTTGGTCTGTGCTCTTGTTTACGCACTCCGGCTCCGCCCAGGCAAGGACGTAGGAACCGTTGGACTTGCGCAGCACCATCACTACGGTGTAGCCCCTGATGTTGAACAGCGCCGCGTTGTAGTTTGCGGAGGTCTCCTTCTTTGCCTTCTTGAACGCTTCCACGAGGGACGATTCCGGGCTCACGGCGCCGAATGAGATGCTTCCGGCGTTGGACTGCGCCCTGGGATTGTTCTTGAGCCACCACTGTATGGCCTGGTCTGTCATCTCGTCAGCGTTGCTCAGTTCCACCAGGGAGGGGTCTGAAATCAGGTATGCGCGGGCATAGTCAAGTTCGGGGTTGAGGGCGCTTGCGACGGCATCTATGTATGAAGAGCCTTCGATCCTTCCGTCGGAAATATACTTGCCGCAGAACGATACTGCCTGCAGGTTGTCTTCCTCCGGGTTGAAGGTCATCACGGTGCGCTGCGCCTTGCCTGTGCCGTCCTCCCTCAATGCGCCTAGTACGACAATGTCCTTATCGCCGATGCGCTCTACCCTGATTCCGTCCTTGAATTCCTTGAAAGAGGTGCCGTCAGCCTCGAAGCAGGGGAAGCTCCTCCTGTTGGCCAAAGCCCACTGACCTCCTTCCGGCGCGAGGGTAACGACGGTCAGGTTGTCTGATCCGTCTTCAGGATAGAAATGGAAAACCTTGGGTCCTGAAGAAGTTTCAATGGGAATTGTAAGTCCGGCGGCGGAGGGACCTGCAAGCGATGTAACCAGCGTTTCTGCTTCCTCAATTCCAGGAAGCGGAAGTGAAACTTCCGAGGTCTCGGCAACTTGTGCGGGAGTTCCGCAGGAAACAACTAAAACAAGGCCTGCAAGGGCGCTCAGATATGGTAGTGCTTTCATAGCGTCGTGTTTTTTTCATACAAATATGCATCCTTTATGCCGAATTTTTGGCATATAATTTGATTTTTATTCGGCCGTACTAAAAACTAAACTTATATGAAAACCATAAGATTGTCTTTTATGTTGGTTGCAGCCGCCATTCTTGCGGCTTCCTGCGACCCATTCGGTACAGACGGTGATGATCCGTTCAGTAACGTAGATCCTTTCCAACAGGGCGGAATGGGTGGAGCGCAGATAAGCGTGACCCCTGCAGATTGTCCTATCAACACTTCCATTGAAGAATATGCCGGCCAGACGGCCGATGACATCTCCTCAGACGTAGTAGGGGAGAATGAAGACTTGTACTGGGAACTCATAGATGTTAAGGCAAAAAACACTATCTCAATTGTTTTCAACGGAGATTCCGTGGAAATAACCAATCCCAATGAGACTGACAATACGGTAGAGGCCGACGGCGCCCACGTAAAGATTATCCTCGGCAAGAAATCCAGGATAAACTTGAGCGGAAGCAGCGCCGACGGTTCTGTAAGGATTTACCCTAAGGATGCCGCAGATGCCAGCAAGTTCATATTAAGCCTAAACAATCTGAACCTCTCTTCCAAGACCGGTCCCGCCATCAACAGTCAGGTGAAGAAACGCGTTTACATCCATCTGGAGGGCGAAAACACTCTTTCAGACGCAGTCTCCTACACTGACGACGTCGAGGGCGAAGACAGCAAAGGCTGCCTCTTCTCAGAAGGCAATCAGATCTGGAGCGGCTCCGGAAAACTGACCATTACCGGCAACCGCAAGCACGCCATCTCCACCGACGGATACTTCTATATGCGTCCCGGCCCCACCATCGTGGTGCTTGACGCCGCATCCAACGGAATCAAGGTCAAGGGAGACAGCGACCAGGATGAATTCGGCCTCGAATATGGAATGTACATAGCCGGAGGCCTCATCTGGGCGCACAACTCCGCTACTGCCGGCAAATGCCTGAGCACTGACGCCAATTTCCGAATGACGGGAGGAAAGCTCATCCTGGATACCACCGGCGATGCCGAGTGGGATGCCGACGAGCAGGACACTTCATCGTCCGCCTGCATCAAGGCCGACGGCCATATCATCATCCACGAAGGTGAGATAGTTGCTAAGAGCAGCGGCAAGGGAGGCAAAGGAATGAACGCCGACAGCACCATCACCTTCAAGGGAGGCAAGGTCACCGCAGCCATCTCCGGCGGGCAGTTCGTTTACGGCCAGGAAGACTCCGACCCCAAGGCCATCAAGGCAGAAGGGGACATCCTGATAGAGGGCGGCGAGATCAAGGCCTGCTCCACAGGCAAAACCGACGGTTCAGAAGGTATAGAGAGCAAGTCCTCGATCACCATCAGCGGCGGTGACACCTACGTCTATGCTTATGACGATGCCGTGAACAGCGGCGTGGACTTCAATATGAGCGGAGGAAAGCTGTACGCCTATGCGGTCAACAACGACGCCATAGACTCCAACTCCAATATCCGCATCACGGGAGGGGAGGCGATAGCAATCAGCTGCTCCCACGAGGCAGCGTTCGACAACGACAACCCAGGCTCGCAGAATGTCTTTGCTATAGACGGAGGTACAGTCTGGGGCCTGAGCGGAACCACTTACTCGCCTTCGGCGAACAGCAAGCAGAGAGCCTTCGTGATAGGAGGCGTAAGCGCTGAATCCGGCAAGACCCTTGCGGTGAAGGATGCCTCCGGCAACACTCTGGGCTCAATCAAGCTTCCGTCCGCGCTCAGCGGTTACGGAGTAGTCTTCAGCGCTCCCGGCATTACGCAGGGAACCACTTACAAGCTTATGTGCGATTCTTCAGAATTGTATTCGTTTACCTGCTCCGGACAAGTGACTTCAGCCGGCTCTTCTACCGGTATGGGTGGCCCCGGTGGAGGTCCCGGAGGCGGCTTCGGCAGACCGTAAAG
Source organism: Bacteroidales bacterium (assembly GCA_017962585.1). Lineage (GTDB taxonomy): Bacteria > Bacteroidota > Bacteroidia > Bacteroidales > UBA932 > Cryptobacteroides. The sequence continues at coordinate 4,363 of JAGCVB010000030.1, read as the reverse complement.
AGGTCGTCTCCCGTGTTGATTAATTACTGCAGAGTCCTTCCGGATTGCCGGGGGGACTTTTGTTTTATTATTACTTTCTTCCTACTTTTACATTAGAAAAAAGTAACCATTATGCCGACATACAGAGAATTGTTCGAAAAACTGGGTCAGTTGACCCCGGAGCAGCTGGATTCCGAAATCCGCATATTCCCATTGGGATATACAGATGCAGACTCTTTGATGATACTGAACTACAAATCCATCCCGGAGGTGCTGGAACTATCCAAGGCCGTTCGAGACATGTATCATTACAAGCCTTCTGACGAAGACGCTGACTGGACCATGGCCGGAATAATGGATTTCTCCGAGTCCGAAGTAAAGGAGTTGGGAATAGCCGAGGACAGCGACTACACCCTTGTCTGCAAGAAAGGTGAGATCATCTTCAAGCTGAAGGACAATATCCAGATAGTCCCCGAGATGCCGGCCGACGTAGGCCTTGACACAGGCATCCTGCCTCTATAGAATCGGCTCCAGAACAATGCTGAAGTGCCTTGGAACGTTGCCGTCCAGGGTGTACTGAGGCTCGGTCCTGGCGCCCCAGGCGTCGTTTCCTCCCACTCCGTGGATGTCAGCGTCCACATTTACCGTGATGAATCCGGCGGGCTGTACTTCGTACGGATGCTGGCAGGTCTCCAGACAAGATTCTTCATAAGGCCAGGCCCTGAAGTTGAACGGGGTGGCCGAACTTACCTTTATCGCATTTCCAAGTGTGAACCAGCGGACGTCAGTGCGGTTGGAATTGTCCTGCGGAACCACATAGTCTACCGCGAATTCATCTATAGGGGCAGACCAGAGGCCGACGTCGTAGCCTGTCTTGCGGTCAGGATAGTTTTCCCACGGGCCGCGTCCGTACCATTGAATCAGACTGTAGTTGTCCGGGACATATAAGTGGAATCCGAACTTGGGCATCAGCTGGATGTCGGAGGCGATGGGGGTGTAGTCAGCCGTAGCGGTAATCTGGCCTGCTCCGTTGATGGTGTAGTCCAGCCTGTAATCCGCCCCAATGGGGAGCGTCATAAGGAAGGATACTGTGACGTCGTTGCGTCCCTTGATGATTTTCACACTCTGCACTCTGCGTCCGGCAGCGGCTTCCTTCCAGTCTCCAAGGCGGGTTTCGTAGCTGTTGCGGCGCTGGTTGTCGTTGGCGGGCTTCCAGAAATATGGCTCGAAGGGGCCGCAAAGCTGCTCTGCACCCTTGACTTTCCAGGATACTATGGAGCCATCGCCTGCATTGATCTCAAGGCTGAACCCTCTTCCGGATACTCTGACAGAATTGGCTTTCTGTGACAGCCTGGGGCGGGAACCACCCTTTTTTACCTTTATCTGGGATGCTTCCTTTACCAGGAACTGCTCCCGAGCCACACGGAATCCTTTCTCCGCCCAGATGCAGTCTTCTTTCAGCGATGCCCATACATTCAGCAACAGTTCTCCCGGAGTGTCAGGGGCGTTCCTGAAAGTAAGGCTGGAACCATCCAGGGTGGCGGGACCTGATAGCACGGGGATGCCGTCAACGACCCATTCATATCCATAGTCGAATGCGTCCAGGGGGGTGAAGCCGAACCTGTTCTCAAGTTCTACCTTCCCCTCATCGGTAAGATGGAATATGATGTTCTGGTATACTTTCTTGGCCTCATAGTAATGAGGATGCGGGGTGCGGTCCGCGGCCAGGAGGCCGTTGGTGCAGAACGCTCCGTCGTTGGGGAAGTCCCCGAAATCGCCGCCGTAGGCCCAGTATTCGCCCTTCTGAAGGCTCAGGGAAGTAACGCTGCCGTCGTATGACAGGGGGCTTCCGTCTATGGGGGCGGCTATGCCCTGGTCAACCCAGTCCCAAATGGCCGCGCCCATAATGGATTCGTCGGCGTACATCACGTCCCAGTACTCCTTGAGGTTGCCAAGTGAGCTGCCCATCGCGTGCGCGTACTCGCGCATTATGAACGGTCGGTCAGTGATCTTGATGGCTTCGGTACGAAGCTTCTCGGGGGAGAGGTAGCCGTCGTCATAAATGTCTGACTGGTCGCGGTCTGTGTCGCAGATTATGGGTCTGGAAGGATCCAGGGCGGCGACGGTTTCACGCATAGCGGCCATATTCTTGCCGGTGCCGCCCTCATTTCCGAGGGACCACATTATGATGCTTGGATGGTTCTTGTCGCGCAGGACAAGCGCTTCTGCCCTGTCCACGTGGGCCAGACGCCAGATTTCCTGGTCACCGACCACGGTGTTGGCGCGCATGGAGCCGTGGCTCTCCTGGTTGGCTTCGTCCATCACGTACATTCCGTATTCGTCGCAGAGCTGGTACCAGCGCGGGTCATCGGGGTAGTGGCTGGTGCGCACAAGGTTGATGTTGGCCTGCTTCATCAGTTCCAGGTCTTTGCGCATCACGGCCTCTGAGACAGTGCGGCCGGTGCGGGGGTCGTGCTCGTGGCGGTTCACGCCCTTGAGCTTTACCACCTTGCCGTTCACCTTGAAGAGTTCTCCGTCAACTTCCACTGTTCTGAAACCGGTTTTGTAACGGAAGTTTTCGGAGCCGGCCAGAGCGATGTCCACAGTGTATAGGTGAGGGTATTCTGCAGACCATAGTATAGGCCTGTCTATGTCAAAGGAGACTGTCACGGACTGCTCCCTGCTGCCGTCCAGAGGGGTTTTTACGGTCTTTGTCTGGCCGTTGAAGGTGACGGACAGTTCTGTGTCGCCTTCAACGCCGCTTCTGTTGTCCAGGCTGATTTCAACGTCAAGGTGTCCCTTGCTGAAGTCTCTGTTCAGGGTCGGTTTCAGGAAATAGTCCCGGATGAATACCTGCGGCCTGGTCCACAGCCTCACGCTGCGGAATATGCCGCTGCACCGCCACATATCCTGGTCTTCAAGATAGCTGCCGTCGGACCAGCGGTACACTTCCACCGCCAGTTTGTTGGCTCCGGGGCGCAGGAATTCTGTTACGTCGAATTCCGCAGGGGCCATAGAGTTCTGGCTGTATCCAACCTTCTGGCCGTTTATCCATATGTACATAGCGGATTTGACGCCTGCGAATTCCAGGAAGTAATGTGCCGTGGGGTCAATCCTGGATATGTTTATGGTGGTGACGTAGCTGCCTACGGGATTGCGGTGGGCGTAACTGTACCAGCTGTGGTCGTCCGGTTCGGACATCACTCTGGGCCAGTCCATCTTGTATGGAGAAGTGATATTGGTATATATAGGCTTGCCGAAGCCCTGAAGTTGCCAGGGGCAGGGGACCACTATGTCGCTCCAGCGGCTGCAGTCATAGTCTTCTTTGTAGAAGTCTGCAGGGCGGCTCTGCGGGTCGGGAGCCCAGTTGAACTTCCATTTTCCGTCCAGAGTCATGACGTCGCTCCTGTCAGCGATGCTGCACGGTAGGTCAAGGGTGGCGTGATAGGGCTCTTTATTTATTCCTATTATATTGGGATTCTCCCAGTCTGGGGCGTCCGGAGCTACTGTTACCGTGACTGCTTGTCTTCTGAAAAAAGGCTGTGCGCCAGCGGTTGATGGTGCCAGGGTCAGCATTATCAGACAGGATACTATTCCTTGAAGATTTTTCATTTTCAACAAAATTTTAAATAAAAGTAAAAAAATATTTGCAGATAAGAAAATTTGTCATACCTTTGCAGTGTACTAATGAACTAATACAGTAGCAAGATATGAAAAAATTGTTTGTTGTTTCAATGATGCTCCTTGCTGCAATGACAGCGGGAGCTAAAGGAAAAAGTGACTGGAAGGGAAGAGTTATTGACCAGAAGGGAGAACCTGTAGAGTATGCAAACGTAGTTGTGCTTTCAAAGGCGGATTCATCCGTCGTATGCGGTACAGTTACCGCGGAGGACGGATCTTTCAACATAGTGACCAATGAGACTGACGGCATTATGATGGTGGCGATGATCGGCTACGGTACGCAGTACCTTGTGCCTGTGGACGGCGCAGTCATCACCCTCATCGAAGATGCGGTGATGCTGGAAGGCGCTGTGGCCACTGCCGTGATGCCTAAGACCAAGCTCACGGGGGAGGGACTGCAGACCAGCGTCCGCGGCTCCGTACTGGAGAACGTGGGCACGGCCAACGACGTGCTGGCAAAGACGCCTGGCATAATCAAGGGTCAGAATGGTCTGGAGGTCATAGGCAAGGGCTCGCCCCTCGTGTATATTAATGGAAGGAAGATGACGGACGCAAGCGAGCTTGACCGCTTGCAGAGCAACGAGATTCAGAGCATCGAGGTCATCACCAACCCCGGCGCACAGTACGACGCCACAGTGCGCAGCGTAGTGCGCATCCGCACCGTCAAGCGCCAGGGCGACGGATTCGGCTTCAGCCTGAACGC
>JAGCVB010000029.1 GCA_017962585.1 Bacteroidales bacterium | reverse complement strand
TCTTTCCAGGGTATCCTCACCCTGGAAGACATAATAGAGACGTTGCTCGAGCGTGAAATAGTGGACGAGAACGACACTGTCCCCAATATGCAGGCCCTGGCAAAGGAAATCTGGGAAATGCAGCAGAAACGCCGCAAATAACTATTCTATTCTTTTTTGGCAAGCGCCGCCTCTATGAGGCGCACGTCGGTGCAGTCTTTCAGCAGCACCGTCTTGTCTGAATCCAGAAGATACAGGCTTGGAATTGCCTTGAGGTCGTAAAGGCCCGAGGCGTGAAGCGTGCTGCCCGGATCCCTGGCGTTGATCCAGTCTGAAGGGATTTCGTCCTTGTATGACTGCCAAAGCTCTATGTCCTCGTCGGGATACAAGGCAAGGACTGCCAGTTTTTTGCTGCGCACCATATCCGTTATCAGCGACGAAGCGGCCATTGTTTCCCTGATTTCCCGACACATATTGCAACCGGGATTGCTGAAGAATACAAGAGTATAAGGAGCCTTTATGCCGTACAGACTGCCGGGACGGTTCTGTATGGTGAGGTAGCTGAAATCCTCGGCAGGCGTTCCAGGACGGTTCCGGGATACCAGTTCGGCCGTCCAGGCCGCTTCTTCGCGGGATTCGTCATCTACCAGCTGGCTGCTGGAGATAGCGTCCAGCACAGTCAGATACAAGTCGTCGTTGCGGAGCGGAGAGTTGGGGTCGAAGAACATCAGGCGGCCTATTCCGCTGAAGAGGGCAAGCATGGGCGCGTTCTGCGAGGCTTTCTCCATCAGAGCGGTCATCTGCGCCACGCCGCCGTCCGGCTGCTCCTGCAGCAAAGCGGCATAATTGAGGAACAGGTTGCGGAACGCGTTGCTGTCAATCCGTTCAGGGATGCTGGTGTCGGAGAAATCCATATTGTCCCAGAAATGCCTGCACAGGAAGTCGCGCTGCCCGGCAGGATCCATCATTACGGGAGGATTGGGTATTTCCAGCGTGTATGCAGCAGGAGCGGATTCGACATTCTTACCCCTCTGGTTTACACAGGAGGCGCAAAGGAGGCTCAAGGCCGTGACGGCTATATAAAAAGTTCTCACGGAGCAAAGATACAGAATCTTTTGCTCCGTGAGAAAACTAAAAGTCAAATTCTATTGAACTAGAACAGGAAGGTTACGCCGAAACGGATGTCAGCGCTGTTAGCCTTTACGTTGTCGCTCTGATACCTGTTGGTAAGACCGTAGTCATAACCAATTGTGAACCTTACGGCTTCCATTGCATCGAGACCTACGCCTCCACCTACTGTTACGTTGAACGGCTTTAAGAAGTGATCGTAGTTGTTGACTGAGATGCCTGCAACCTCACTCTTAGATGACAGTCCATAGTAGAATGTAGGGCCTGCGAAGAAGAATGCCTTGAGGTCTCCGGTGTTGAACACGTTGAGTTTGGCAAATACAGGAACTCCGAGGGTATGGTTTGAAGTCTTGCCATCGAAAACGATGAGGTCTTTCTGACCGCCGGTATAAACATACCTGAGGCCTGCTACTACGCCGAAGGCGCTGCTGAAGTCAAGGTCAGCAGTTGCCTGAACGTAACCTCCGTTCAAAGCGTCGCCGTCACCATTCTGCTTGATGGAAGAGTTGATGAAACCTCCACCTACACCAAATCTCTGTGCGGATGCACCGATGCAGCTCAAAAGAAGGATTGCTGCTACAAGAATTTTCTTCATTTTAAGAATGTTTTGGTTAAACTTATTGTTACAAATATAGCACTTATTTTTGTAAATAGAAAAATAGTATATTTGCGGTGTTATGAGAAAATTGTACCTAACCTTATTTGCGGCCGCACTTTTTGCAGGTTGCGCCAAAGTTTCTGACATCACCACCATCAACGGATCCTATGCTTCAGCAGAAGAAGCGCCTGAATCCGTGTACATCTCCATCCCCGAAATGCAGATCCAGCAGATGGTGGAAGTGATTGACGGAAAATTCACTGTAGAGGTCCCTACCGACATCACCACTGTCGGATCCCTGGTTTCTAACATGGACGCAGTGGAATTCGTCCCTGACGGAACCGTCCTCAACATATCTTTTAACGGATCGGACGCAGTAATTACTTCAAACAAGCCCAAGATCTCTACCCAAGCCAAATACGACAGTTTCATAAAAGGAGCCAATGACCTTATGGCTATGGAGAGCATACTTACAGAGCAGGACCTCGAAGACAGGTTCATGGATTACTGCATGAAGGCCATCGAGGAGAATCCTGACAACGCAGTGGGTGTGTCGGCCATCACAAATGTCTACTATATGCTTCCCCAGAACGAGCTTGAGAAGGCCGTAGGCCATCTGAGCAGCCAGGTAAAGGAGAAAGACGCCATAAAGGACATCCTCAAGAGCCTCTCAGCCCAGAGGAACACTTCCGAGGGCCAGAAGTTCACTGACTTCACCGTTGTCCAGGACCCGGAGAATCCGGATGGAAGCACTGTCAAGTTCTCTGACTACATCGGTAAGGGCAAATATATGCTGGTTGATTTCTGGGCCAGCTGGTGCGGCCCCTGCATCCGCGAAATGCCCAACATCGTCAACGTATACGACAAGTATGCGGGTGACCAGTTCGATATCTTGAGCGTAGCGGTATGGGACGAGTTGTCTGAGACTAAAAGGATGGCCAACAACCTTGGCATCAAATGGAACCAGATTGTGAACGCCAACAGCATTCCCACCGACCTGTACGGCATAGACGGTATCCCGCATATCATCCTCTTCGGTCCTGACGGAACCATCCTCAAGAGAAACCTCCGCGGCGATAACATCGAGGCCGAAATTTCCAAATACGTCTCCGCCCGCTAGCAGATATACGCAGAGGGAGTCAGGGGGTTCAAAGTCGCTTTCGGCGTCAAGCCTGCATTTGTGGCGACTTTGAACCCCCTGACTCCCTCTGCGAGTGCCTTTGCTACTGGTATTGGAGCATTATGCGGTCGTGGTTCTTCTTGAGCTCGGAGACGTTGTCAAGAACCATTGTAGGGTTCTCGTCCGGGTTGAAAGGTTCCCACTTGGGGAGTTCCTTGCAGTTGGGATCACCCGTCTTTATGAAAGCGATCCACGCAGAACTTACAGCGTCGGCAACCTTGTAGGCCTCCGGAGTTCCTCCGGTCATCTCCCTCTGGTTGGCGATGTTGTTGAACATGAACGGAAGCTCCATTCCGTGGCAGGCAGAGAGCGCATAGTCGTTGACTGCGGACTTCCAGGCAAACAGGTATACGTAAGCGTTAGCGCCTCCCTGGGCAAACTTGGCAGCGGCCTGCTTGATTACGTTCCCTCGAGTGCGGAAGTCGGTGTATACCAACTCCTTAGGCTCCTGGCCAGGATATACGGTCTCAAAATCTTTAAGATACTCCTGATACCTCTCAGGTCCGAGCCTGGGCTCCAGGCGGGTCTTGACCTGGTCCATATTCAGGACAACGTTGTTGGTGTAGGTGAACTCGTTCAGGTTGGAGCCGATGAGCATGGGCACGTCCTTGCTGCATTCTGCACCCATAGGGTCGAAGGGATGCTGGATGAGATACTTGCCGTCCACTACGGGAGAGAAGTTTCCTCCCACCCTGCGGGTGGCGCGGCTGCCGGCTGCCGCAATCTCGTCATAGGAGAACTTGCTGAGGTCTACGTCCGGGCCGGGTTTCAGGCCCAGTTCCTCAACCACTGCAATTCCGAGCGCCTTGCTCTGGGCAGGGTCCTGCTGACGCAGGGTGGAGCCGCTCTGGACTATAGCCCTGTGGAAAAGTCCCTTGGCAGAAGGCATTGCCATAAGGGTGGAAGTCTTTCCGCCGCCGCCGCTCTGGCCGCCGATGGTAACGCATCCGGGATCGCCGCCGAAGGACTCGATGTTGTTGTGGATCCACTCCAGAGCCTTTACCAGGTCCTGCTGTCCGAGGTTGACAGACTCAGCGTATTTTCCACCAAGGGCGGTAAGGTCTATGTAACCCAGGATGTTGAGACGGTGATTCACGGTAACTACCACGATGTCGCCCTTCTCAGCGAGGGCGCGGCCTTCCTGTGCAGGAAGGAATATGGCCGAACCGGAATTGTATCCGCCGCCGTGGAACCATACGAAGACAGCCCTTTTCTTGCCGTCGAGGGCAGGAGTCCACACATTAAGCCTGAGGCAGTCCTCGGACATCTTCTCGTTCTTGAACTCAAAGCCGAAGTCATAGTCGGAAGGGTTTCCGCCCCACCTCATGTTCTGGCTCTGCATGGCCTGGGGGCCATAGGTCTGGGTCTTCAGCACGGTATCCCATCTGGTAGGATCCTGCGGAGGCATGAAGCGCTCGGCCTGGGCATACGGAACTCCCTTGAAGGTGTAGATTCCGCCGTCGTTGTATCCCATTATACGGCCGGATGTGGTCCTGACTATGCAGTCATCTCCGGTGGTAAGAGGGCCTTTGCCGCTATTGGCGGTGCCGCCCTGGTTGCCGGCGCAGCCGCATAACAGAAGCGCGGCGCCTGCAGCGATAATCAATAACTTTTTCATCTCGGATATGTTTTAAATACTATTGTTGCTGCTTTACGGAGTAAGCGTGTATCAAAGCGTAAACCTCCTGCACCAGTTTGCCGTCAAGGCCTGTTTCGGCGGCGCGGGAGAGCACGTCCTCCAACACCACGTCCCATCGTTCCGCCTGCAGGATGGAAATGTTGTTTTCCTTCTTTAGCTGCCCTATGCGTCTGCTGATGTCCATTCTCCGGGCGAGGGCGTCCACCAAGTCGGCATCCACGGCGTCTATCTGAGCCCTGAGGGCCGATATCCCTGCCCTGAACTTCTCGTCGGCGGAGTCTGCCATACGCACCACCAGGGACTGGAGCAAAGCTGTCAGCTGGCTCGGAGACAGCTGCTGAGCAGCGTCGCTGAGCGCCTTGGCCGGCTCCGGGTGGCACTCTATCATAAGGCCGTCCAGCCCAAGGTCCATCGCCATCTGGGCTATTTCAGGAACAAGGGAGATGTCTCCGGCTATATGGCTTGGGTCGCATATTATGGGAACATCCGGCAGTTCGTGCCTGATTTCCAGCAGAACCTGCCACATTGGGTCGTTGCGGTACCTGCCCTTTTCCCTGGATATGAAGCCTCTGTGAACCAGTATTATGTCCTCAATGCCTGCCGAGCGCATACGCTCCACTGCGCCAATCCACAGTCCGGTATCGGGAGCGACGGGATTCTTGAGCAGGATCCTGGCGCCGCTGCCCTTCAGCGCGTCGGCTATTTCCTGGACGAGGAAAGGATTAATTGTCGTACGGGCTCCCAGCCACATATTGCGTATGCCATATTGCAGGCAGAGTTTGACGTGCGTGGCGTTTGCAACCTCCGTAACCACCTCCATGCCGTGCTTCTGACGGACCTCTGCCAGCCATTCGAGGGCGGGCTCCCCTATCCCCTCGAAACAGCCCGGATGAGTCCTTGGCTTCCATACTCCGGCACGGAACATATCGGCTCCCGCCGCCTTCACGGCAGAGGCTGCCTCAAGCACCTGCTCCCTGCTTTCTGCGCTGCAAGGTCCTGCAATAAGTAACTTATTCATTTTTCACAGTATAAAAGTCTATCATCCGGGATATGGCCCTCTGGCATACGGGGCAGAAATCCGGATGGGTGTTGGTATTCATCCTGCAGTTGGAGGCGGGGCGCCAGACTCCCTTGGACTGGTAGCCTCCCCCTTCGAACAGGCCCACGCCTGGCAGGTTCATCAAGTCTTCCCATTTTGAAGGGAAATCAGCCATCGTGGTGATATTTGGTTCCCAGGGCTCTATGCCCGGGTAATAGTATTCTGTGTACTGGTCGTCGTAATAGTACTCGTCGGCGAGCCCGGCAAAGCTGTGGCCGAATTCGTGCACCACCACGGGAGCAAAGTTGGTATGGTGCGCAGCAGTGAGTTCATACGAATTGTATATTCCTCCGCCGCCGTATGTCTTGGAGTTGGCCAGGATGATGATATGCTCGTACGGAAGGCCGGCCAGCAGGTCGTGCAGTTTGAACAACTGGAGGGTGGTGAGATACCTGTCGGAATAGAAAGTGTCGAAATGGGAGGACACCGCAGTGTCTTTCCAATCCCCTTCCCGCGGCACGCTCACTCCTCTGTCGTTGGAAGGTATAAGGACTGCGTAGACGTTGAACGAATCCTGACGGCTTCCGAAAGGTTCGTGGGAGACGAAAGACTGCCAGGCCTTGGCGCAGTCTTCCAGGAAAAGGTCCATCTGGAAGGCGTCATAACCCTCCGGAACCATAACTATGTCTATGCAGTCTGCGTATGAGCCCCCGCGGTGGATGTCCACCGTTTGCGGCGGCTGCGTCCCTGTCGGACGGATGAGTATGTCGGACGGATCTACCGGATGGGTGAGGGAGGCTGCAGGCGCTCCCTTGAGGTCGTAAAGCTCAACTGTTATATTGACAGGGGCCGCCGGCATAGGAAGCAGGAACACGTTCTGGAAGGCCCTGGCCGTGCGGGTGGCCTCCTCCGTAGCCTGCCACTCCTGGAAGAGAGTGCTGAACGACATACGGTAAAGCACCTTGCCGCTGGCCGCATCGGTCATACATATCTGGCCGTTGCCCCTGAGGGGGACCTCATCCATATTGACGCGTCTTCCGGCCCAGGTGTCGAAACTGCTTAGGGACGACACCGCTATCTGGGCCGTCTTGTCAGTGCCGCTGAATATGTAGTCTGCACGAAGAGTCCTGTCCCAGGGCTGCGCTACGGCTCCCAGGGCTGCAACCAAAGCTATGACGGTGAGCAGGAATCTTCTCATAAGTTAAAATACGAATGACAGTTTAGTGCATACAACGCCGGAAAACGGGTCTACGGCCGGCGCAAGGGACAACTGCGCCTCCTGGGGCATTTCCCATCCGAAAAGCCGCTTTATCGGACGCACTGAGTTATATCCTATCTGGGCGCTGGCAACGCCAATCAGGGCGCCGGCGGCGGTGTCCCACCACCAGTGGCACTGATGTGCCACACGGCCGTACCCTACGGCCGTAGCCGCCGCGTACGCCGCAAGCCCCCAGCCCCAGCCGTATTCCATCCGGACCAGTTCGGCTCCCGTAAACGCCGTTGCCGTATGGCCGGAAGGGAAAGAATTGAATGCGGTGCCGTTAGGCCGCTCTTCCTTTATCAAAAGTTTCAGACCGTTGACCATAACTGTTTCTGCAAGGAAAGAAGTGGCGGTGGCTATTAGTATGTCTGGATAACCGTCAATGCTTCTTGCCCCCACAAGGTCCAGGCCCAGGTCCATCACCAGGGGAATATACTGGACATAGTCTTCGTAATAACCGGTGTTCCTCTGCGCCCGCGCGGGCACGAGGGACAGGACAATGACCAATGCCAGTATAAACTTTCTCATTCAGAATATAAGTCTTGACTGTAGTCGAACAGGCAGTCGCAGTCCCGCAGCAGCGGGTGGGCCGAGTCTTTGGCCGAGAGGATGACGTCCTGGGGAGGAATCTTCCAGTCTATTCCGAGGTCAGGGTCGTTCCAGGCTATGGCTCCTTCCTGCCCTGGGGCATAGTATCGGTCACATTTGTACTGGAAAACAGCCCTTTCTGAAAGGACGGAGAACCCGTGGGCAAAGCCGCGGGGAATGAACAGCTGGAGGCAGTTGTCGCCGGACAGTTCCACTGCCACGTGCTTGCCGAAGGTGGGGCTTCCGCGGCGGATGTCCACGGCAATGTCCAGCACCACGCCTTCAACTACCCTGACCAGTTTACCCTGGCTGGCATCCCCTTTCTGGAAATGCAGCCCGCGGAGCACCCCGTAGGACGATACGCTCTGGTTGTCCTGGACAAAGACTATGGGACGCACCAGGGCGTCGAACTCTTTCTGGGAGAAACACTCGAAAAAGCATCCTCTGGAGTCGGCGAACACTTTGGGCCGGAGAATTTCCACTCCGGGAATTGCGGTATGTATCAGTTCCATCATTTCAACCTTTCAATGCATTTTGCAAGGGAGTCCTTCCAATACGGGACATCCACCCCGAAGACTTCCTGAATCTTGCTCTTGTCCAGCACCGAATAATGCGGGCGGGCCACCTTGGAGGGGAACTCGGACGAACGCAGCGGAAGCACCTTGCAACTGCTTCCGTTCTGGCGGGCGATTTCCCGGGCGAAGTCGAACCAGGAGACTACTCCCTGGTTGGAATAGTGGTAAATTCCCGTGTGAATCAACTTCCTACCCTCGATTATATCCACTATTGCGGCGGCCAGGTCGGCTGCGTAAGTGGGGCTTCCCGTCTGGTCCGCCACCACCCCCACGCTCTCCCTGGAGGACATCAGCGCAGTCATAGTCTTCACAAAATTCTTCCCGTACGGAGAATACAGCCACGAAGTACGTATCACGATTGCCTTGCAGCCGGAAGCTTCCACCTCGGACTCCCCTGCGAGCTTGGTGCGTCCGTAAACGCCCAGCGGGTTCTTGGGGTCGTCCTCTCTGTACGGGACGCGGGCGTCGCCCCCGAACACATAGTCGGTGGATATATGGATGAGGACGGCGCCGGTCTTTGCCGCGCAACGAGCCAGGTTGGCCACGGCGGCGCGGTTCAGAAGGTCCGCCCCCTGAGGGTCGTCCTCCGCCTTGTCCACGTTGGTATAGGCGGCGCAGTTCACTATGACGTCCGCCTTTTCCCTGGTGACAAGCTCTTCCACTGCCCTGGCATCCGTGATGTCAAGCAGTTCCACTCCCTCTTCAGGGAGCCGGACTATATCGGTGAAGACATACTTGTCGGGACCGCCGGCGGACAGATTCCTAAGCTCGGTTCCGAGTTGTCCGCAGGCACCTGTTACTATAACGTTCATCAATACAAATTTAATAAAAATACTCTTGTATGGGATATTTTACCTACTTTTGTTAAACAATCCGCCAGTAATGCCATCAACTGAAAAGCCAGCCATTTACCTTTATACGGACGGAGCCGCAAGCGGCAATCCCGGGCCGGGAGGATACGGCGTGGTGCTCAAGTGCGGAGACCTCCGCAAGGAGATGTCCGGAGGTTTCGCCCTCACCACAAACAACCGCATGGAACTGCTGGCAGTCATCAAGGGGCTTGAGGCTATCCGTTGGGAGAATGCGGTAGTGGAAGTATGGAGCGACTCTTCTTACGTGGTCAAGGCCGTAAATGAAGGCTGGCTGGAAAAATGGGTGCTGAAAGGCTTCAAGAAAGTCAAGAACCCGGACTTGTGGCAAAGGTTCCTGGATCTTTACCGCTGCCACCGTGTTACCTTCCACTGGCTGAAAGGGCACGCCGGGCACCCCGAGAATGAAAGATGCGACAGCCTGGCGGTGGCCGCATACCAGGCAGAAGGCCTCCCGGAAGACACCGGCTACCTGGCATCATTGGAATCGACAACTTAAATAACAATCATAATGGCAAACAACAGACCCATAATAGTAGGAATAACCCAGGGAGACGGGAACGGGATCGGGTACGAAGTTATCATCAAGGCACTCGCCGACCCCCGGATCCTGGAGGCGTTCACTCCGGTCATTTACGGTTCGTCCAAGATATTCGGCTTCTACAAGAAGCTCATACACAACCTTGACCAGATGGACACCAACGTCATCACTTCTGCAAAGGACGCACATCCAAGACGCATAAATATTGTCAACTGCCTGCCGGACAACGTATTCGTAGAGCCTGGTCAGCCCACTCCCGAGGCTGCCAAGGGCGCCATGACCTCTCTTGAATGGGCGGTGAAGGACATCCGCAGGGGCGACATAGACGTCCTGGTCACTGCGCCTATCAACAAGAAGGCAATGGTGAACGAGGGCTTCGGCTACACAGGACATACAGAGTATCTCCAGAGCGCATTCGGCGTCAAGGACATTGCAATGTTCATGGTCAGCCAGACAATGAAGGTGGGCGTGGTAACAGGCCACATTCCCTTGAAAGACGTCCCCTCAAGCATTACCCAGGAAAAGATAATCAGCAAGCTGCACTTGCTCAACGACTCCCTCAAGAGGGACTTCGGCGTAGATATGCCCAAGATTGCCGTGCTCAGCCTCAACCCGCACTGCGGCGACGGCGGCCTTCTCGGAGACGAGGAGCAGAACATCATCCGCCCTGCAGTTGAAGAGGCTGTGAACCAGGGAATCCTGGCCTTCGGCCCTTATTCCCCTGACGGATACTTCGGACTGGGAGAGTACAGCAAGTTCGACGCTACCCTTGCGATGTACCACGACCAGGGGCTGGAGCCGTTCAAGGCCCTGTCATTCTCCGACGGAGTCAACTTCACGGCGGGCCTTCCCATAGTGCGCACCTCCCCCGACCACGGCACTGCATACGACATGGCAGGACGCGACGCGGCCGACCCTCTGTCTATGAGGGCATCTATATTCGCTGCCATAGACATATACAGGAACCGCGTCAAATACGACAATCTCCTTAAGGGAAAGATGCAGGAAAGGAAACTGGAGGCGGAGGAAGACTCCTAGATCCAGTCCGGGAACTTTAGCTTGCCTTCCAGATTAGAAATCTGGGAGGCTCTTTTTTGTACATAGGAAGACGGCTTGGCCGCGTCGCGCGTGAGCGGAGAGGGCAGGCAGGCGGTTATGAGGCAGGCCTCGCGCCTGCTCAGTTCCGACGCCTGCTTGCCGAAAAGCCGGTTGGCTGCGGCCTGCGCCCCGTATATACCGCGGCCCATTTCGGCCACGTTCAGGTACACTTCCATTATGCGCTCCTTGCCCCAAATCCACTCTATAAGTACTGTAAAATAGGCCTCCAAAGCCTTTCTGACAACTGAATTGGACGGGAACAGGAAAACGTTGCGAGCCGTCTGCTGGGATATGGTGCTGGCTCCGCGGAGCCTCTTGCCGCTCTTGTATTCCTCGGTGGCTATACGGATTTCTTTCCAGTCAAAGCCTTTATGGGTATCGAAAAGGTTGTCCTCCGAGGCAATAACCGCCTTGACCATCTCCGGGGAGATATCTTCCAGGCGAGTCCACTTCTTGTACGTGTTGAAAGAATCGTCCTTGCGGTACTCAACCGAACGGGACACCATTAGAGGAGTGATAAGCACAGGCATCCATTTGAGAATCAGTACCCAAAGGATGGAAAAGGCCACCAGAAGCAGCGGTATCTTCAATAGGAAAAGTCTGAGAATCTTTCCTTTCTTACTCATAATCAGTCAGCTTGAGCCTCATCTTTACGCTCTTGAAATCCCCGAAGTCCTTTTCGCCTTCCGGCACGAAACCCAGGGCCTTGTAAGCGTCTCCGTCCGACCATCGCGGGTCGGTGTATGTCATCACGTCATCCGGCCGGACTTGGGAAATGAACTCTTCAAGAATCTTGCCCATTCCGCCTACCACGCGCACGTCCGGGAGGGAACAGTAGCGGATCCACTCGTATGAGCGCACTTCCCTGCCGTTTTTGAGCCATTTACGGGCCTGAGAGAAACTTGCGGAGGCTACCATAGATCCGGCGTCAGGACCGGCCTCGGAGGCGCCTGTACGCCTCCTGACAAACAAGGCGTAATGATATCTGCCGGTGGTGTATCCCATCCGGTGGCAGCGCCCGATGAACTCTGCCGCGGCAGCCTTGTCTATGCGGCGCACCTCGCAGTTGCGGGCGTATACGGTACGGAGTTTAAGGTTATCCATCAGCCAGAGCTTTGTCTACCGCCGGGGCCACCTGATCGTAGGAGTAGCCCCTCCCCAGAGCGTATTTCAGGAGTTTCAACTTTATCTGAGGATCGCCCTCGAGGGATTTGCGCTTTGCCTGGACCAGACGGTAAAGCTTGTCCTCGGCCTCGTCAGAGTCTATCTGGCGGATGCCCTCCTCTATCGCCGCGTCAGGGAGACCCTTGCCACGCAGCTTGAAGCGTATCTTCACGGGCCCCCAGCCTTCCAGGCGGGCCTTGTCGCGGGCGAAGGCGGCGGCGTACCGCGCATCGTCCACATACTTGTCGGCCTTGAGCGAATCAAGCACCTCGCGCGCCTTTTCCTCGTCCCCGTCGAAGGTCTTGAGAAGTTTGCGGAGGATGTCGGCGCTGCACTGCTCGCTCCTGGAGCAGAGGGCCTGGAAACGGGTCAGCACACTTGAATCCATATCAGAAGTCATAGCCGAAACTGAGGTATCCTCCTATGCCCTTGTTGATGTCGGACCAATGGACAACGCCTTTAAGCGGGCCAAGATGGGTTTTATATGACAGTTCCAGAGCCGCGCCAAGTGCAGAAGGACGAATGGTCTGGTAAAGGTCAGGAATGAGGTCGCCATCCTTTAGAGCCGCGAACTTTGCGGAGAAATACAGGTTCTTTGTCAGCAGCGTGCGGAGTTCCGCATCCACTACTACGGCATAGTCTCCTATAAGTGCGGCATCAGTGATTCCCGGGAACGGGATACGGTGGTCGACATACCTGCCCGGCATATATCCTCCCAGGAAGTTCTTCTGATAAATGTTGTAGGGACTGTTGTCTATAACTGCCCTTGCGTGGATACCGGGTATGATCACGAAGTCTCCCCTGACCGGAAATATTTTATGTATGTCCAGGGACGCGATGTGGACGGGCGAGAAATCAGAGTCCGAAGATTTATAGAATATGAACTCGTAGTTGGCCCCGATCTTCACTCCCTTTGTAGGATAGTAACCGTCATCGCTGGTATCCAGACGGAAAACCCCGAAGCCGGAATTGTAGTTTCCGGAATAGAGGTTCATAGTGTCCCAGTCCACGTGGGTGCCGTCATTGGTCAGCCAGGAGTTGACCTGATAGTACCGGTTGCGGGCGCCGAGGTTTATGCTGGCTTTCTTCCAGCTTATGTCGGAGAAGTATACGTCTTCCCTGTGTCCCCAGAATCCTATCCTGTACAGGCTCTCGTCAGAATAGATGATGTCCGCCACATTGGATTCCACCCTGGCCGAAGCATTGAGGGTAGGAATGCCCGGGACATTAAGGCCGAAATGCGTGTCAAGGTATTTGTCCTGACCTACCCTTCCTGTGAATTCGATGGAGGGGCCTTTCAGGTTGAGGGTTCCGAAACCCAGGTTGAAAATCAGGGAAACCAACTCTTCGCTGTCAGCCCTTATGCCCAGACCCATCTGATGGACCGGACCCTTTTCGCAGTCGAATATGAGTCGGTACGGAGATTTGCTCCCGTGCAGCCTGTACGTTACCATATTGAAAGAGCCCGTAGCGTAGATCATTGCCATGGCATCCTCGATTTCTTCCCTTGAGACATAGTCTCCCGCTTTCATATCCAGTTTCTTGGCCAGGAAACGGGACTCGGGGTCGGTGATGCCGGTGAACTCTATGGTATTTATCTGAACGTAATTCTCTCCGATGTCTATGGCCTTTGTATTATGCAGGCCAAGGTTGGCACCGGCTACCTTTTCCTTGATCTCCTGAATACTCCCCCTCTCAGACTCTGCAGCCTGGTAACCTCTCTTGATGATGTCATCTATGGCAGCCTCGTCAAAACTGAGCATATTGTACCCTGCCAGGTCAGGCTTGATGAACACGTCCACGTTCTCCTTGTTCTTCTCGAAGGCCTCGCTTCCCAGCATTTCTATCATCGGCATCAGCATGTTGCCCAGATTGTTGATCTCGGTGAAAGACCTGCCGGGGTCGGAGAGTTCCACTCCTATTATGATGTCCGCCCCCATAGCGCGTGCGATGTCGGTAGGGAAATTATTCCTGGTACCGCCATCTATGAGTACCATGCCTTCATAACGGACCGGGTCGAAAAGGCCCGGAATGGACATGGTGGAGCGCAGCGCATCCACAAGAGGACCGCTGGACCAGTTGTAGGCCTTACGGCTCACAAGGTCTGACGCTACGCAGAAGAAAGGCCTGGGAAGGCCGGTGAAGGGTTGATTGTCCTGATAACCTACAGACAAGGATGATATCTGGTTGGTGACGTTAAGGCCGGCTACGAATCCCACCGGAAGACTTGTGGTGAAATTCCTGGGTCCCTTGGTCGCATCTATGACTCCTTCCATAGTCTCCTTGGAAATGCCTAAGCCACGTTCTTTCCTGCGGGTGCCCATACTCATTGCGTCGGAGCCCTCCATCATTCTCTCGTAATCCCGCTTCAGATAGTGGAAAGGCAGGCGGAGAGTATATATCTCCCTGTATTTCTTTGTCTTATAGGAAATGTACTCCTTGGGGACGTCGTCGCTCAGGATCTTTGCCCAATCCATCACTCTGAGCAAGGAGTCGAGTTCAGTTGCAGAATAGCCCAACGAATACAAGCCTCCCATCAGTCCGCCCATACTGGTGCCTATCACCACGTCAATAGGAATCTCGTTCTCTTCCAGATACTTCAGGACGCCCACGTGAGCGGCGCCCTTTGCTCCTCCGCCGCTTAGGACCAGAGCTACGGTAGGACGGCTCTCAGAACGGCGGATGCCGTTCAGGTAAATCCTCATCTGCCTCAGCGCGAGACTGTCGTCCTGGGGATTGACGCTGGAGGTGGCTAACTGGGCGCCCGAGGTGAAAGGGAGCGCCAGCAGAAATGCAGTTGCAAGGAATAATTTTAAGGAAGTCTTCATATCGCTAGAGAAGGGCTGCTGTTATGTTGTCGTAGTATTTCTTGGAGACGGGAATGCCCTGCGGGCGCTCGGAGCCGATATCGGCAAAGAAGAAACCGCCCGGCTCCTTGCGGATGAGCCTTACGTGGGCGGGGTTGACTATGAAGCCCCTGTGGGTGCGGACAAAACCGGCTTTCTCACACAGTGGCTCCACACTCTTGAGGGTATTGCGAAGCTGATATTTCTTTTCGACGCCATTTTCGGAGAAATGAATGATGACATAATTCTCGTTAGCCTCCAGATACATCAGGGACTCGGCGGAGGTGATGAACTTGAGCTGATGGCGGCTGTCATAGAACTTGAGGCGGGTCTCCGGCTCTGCTGATGCAGCATTGCGCACGTGAGACAGGGCTAAGGCAAGCGTAATGATCACATACGGATAAATGAAGATGGAGCCCAGGGAAGACAGGGACTTCCCGAGGAAAAGGAAGAAACCGTCAGTTCCCTGATCCATCAGTGTCAGGTAGAGGGCGACGAAACTGGATATTACAACGGTTTCGAGGACACACCACGTTGCAAACCATCCCATTGTCATAGCCACATGCTTGCGCAGGAGGAACAAGATGAGCCGGCTGAGCATCATTACCACGAAAATTATGGCAGTCACTATGGAAATGTTGAACGAAAAAAGCAGTCTGCCGGCAGTTTCTCCCGTGTGCATAAGGGAAACCAAATGCGACGGCTCGTACAGGAGCACGCTCAGGAGGAAGAACGCCGGAAGGCCGAACACATATAGCAGATGGGGTGTAAACCCGTTCAAAACCTTGGGATAGGAGTTCATATCTGTCACTAATTTTGATGTGACGAAAGAAGGAGCATACCTTTTTCGTCAATAAAAATGGCCGTTTCGTCACAAAAATAATGTTTCTATCACAAAAAACAAATGCTCGTGGCCATTGTTTTACCAAAATTGACAATGAACATACCTTTGCTTCAGAAAAAGAACTTACTATTATGAAAACACCCGCTTGGACAAGACTGGACAACGCATCTATAATATATCCTTCTTGCAGGACCCGCAAGTACGCCACCATTTTCCGCCTTACCGTCACATTGGACGAAGAGGTATCGGAGCCTCTGCTGGGCGACGCTCTCCGTAATTGCATGAAACGCTTTCCCGGATTCAGGTACACCCTGGACAAGGGCTTCTTCTGGTGGTTTCTCCGCCGTCTGGAAAACGATCCCGTGACCGCTCCCCCGTTTGCAATGCGTCCTTTCAATTTCAGGAAGAATGGAGGATACCTTTTCAAGGCAGGTTGCGACGGCAGATGCATAGTCCTGGATTTCTTCCACGCCCTTACCGACGGCACCGGAGCCATGACCTTCTTGATGAGCCTGACTGCCGAATATATAAGGCTGCGCTACGGCGCGGCAGTCCCTGCGGGTAAATGGGTGCTCGACCTTGAAGAAGAGCCTCTGAAAGAGGAGATGGAAGACAGTTTCGACCGCTTTTCCGGAACAAAGGGCTCACTGGACAAGGAGACACGCGCATACCATCTTCACGGCACTGAAGAGCCGGCAGGCGTGCTCAACAACATTAAGATCAGTCTGCCGCTTGACAAGATGCAGGACCTGGCAAAGGCGAATGGATGCACCCTGACTGAACTTGTCACCGCAGTAATGCTCCTCTCCCTGCAGGACGTGCGCTCACGCAGGCCTGTCATAGGAGACAGCCCTTTCCTCAAGGTGGAAGTTCCGGTGAACCTCAGGCCTATGTTCGGCAGCCGCACTCTGCGCAATTTCTCCTCATATGTCCACCTTGGCATAGATGTCAGGAACGGCGCCCTGCCTTTCGAGGACATCCTTCAGGAGGTGAAACTCCAGAAACGCCTGTACGTCAACCCTCACCGTCTGACCACCCGCGTAGCCGCCAACGTAGCCCTTGAAGACAACCTTGCCATCAGGAGCATCCCCCTGTTCATCAAAAAGATGGCCATCAATTTCATTAACAGCCACAAGGGAGAGAACTACTGTTCCCAGACACTTTCCAACCTTGGAGAAATATCCCTCCCGGATGAAATGCGTCGTCACGTCTGCGACATAGATTTCATACTCGGGCGCCCGATGAAGAAATCAGGTGCCTGCACCTGCATAAGCTACGGCAATCATCTTAACCTGAACTTTTCCCGAAAGATTGCCGAGCGCGGATTCGAGGACGCATTCATCCGGAATCTTGAAAATATGGGAATAACGGCCCAAACTGAGGCTTCCACCCCTTCAGAAAAGAACAGGGCTGTGACAAAGGCTTATTCCATCCCGATGCGCTGGGCAAAAGTAGGGATAATGAGGACGCTTCTGCTGATCTAATTGTTGTGCTTTCCCGCAAGCAGGCCGCAGGCGGCGAATATGTCCTCTCCGCGTGAAGCGCGGATGGTACAGGTGACGCCGTGCGCGTTCAGGCGGTCGCGGAACTCTTCCATCACCTTGTCAGGGGAACTTTCATACGGGAAGTCGGGGATCTTGTGGAACCGGATGAGGTTCACGCGGCACTCGAGGCCGGACAGGAGCCTTATGAGGGCGTCGGCGTGGCGCTTGTCGTCATTGAAGCCGCCGAACATGGTGTATTCGAAACTTACGCGGCGCTGGCCGGTGAAGTCGTACTTTCGTATGAGCGAAAGGACGTCTTCGAGAGGCCAGGCTTTCTGGACGGGCATCATCTGCAGCCTTTCCTCCGGGAAAGGATTGTGAAGGCTGACTGCCAGATGGCATTTGCTTTCGTCCAGGTACTGCCTGAGTCTGGGCAATACGCCTATGGTGGACAGGGTGATGCGCTTAGGGCTCCAGGCGAAGCCCCAGGAGGCGGTAAGCGCCTCTATGGCCCTGGACACGTTGTCGAAGTTGTCAAGAGGCTCCCCCATCCCCATAAAAACGGCGTTGGTGAGTTGCGGAGCCTCCTCAATCGCCAGGAACTGGCTGAGTATCTGCGCGGGGGTGAGGTTGCCGTGGAAGCCCTGGCGCCCCGTCATGCAGAAGGCGCAGCCCATCTTGCATCCCACCTGGGACGATACGCACAGCGTGCGGCGATCCCCGTCGGGTATCACCACTGCCTCCACCGCACCGCCCTCTACGGGGAAAAGGTACTTGCGGGTGCCGTCCCTTGAAGTCAGGCTTTCCTGAGGCAGGACTATGCCTGTCTCGCACTCTTCCGCGAGCAGTTCGCGCCCTGCCTTGGATATGTCCGTCATCCGCGAGAAATCGAATTCACGCTTGACGTACAGCCAGTTGGCAAGCTGTTTTGCGGTGAATGCGGGAAGCCCCAGCCGAAGGACGGTTTCCTTCAGTTCTGACGGACTTTTTCCCAGCAAAATTTCTTTCATTTCTTGTACTTCTCCAACGGCAAAATTAGTGAAAAATACTATCTTTGCTAAGATAACATTTTAAAAACAATCATTATGGCTAAAGAAGTAGAAGCACAGGCCTCAGAGATGAATGCAGCAAAGCTGAAAGCCCTGCAGGCCACGATCGACAAGATTGAGAAAGATTATGGGAAAGGTACGATCATGAAGTTGGGAGATCAGCCACAATGGGACGTACAAGTTATTCCAAGCGGTTCCGTAGCTCTGGACCACGCGCTGGGAATCGGAGGTTATCCGCGCGGAAGGATCATCGAGATTTACGGTCCTGAATCCAGCGGAAAGACAACTCTGGCAATCCACGCCATAGCGCAGGCTCAGAAACAGGGCGGCATAGCCGCAATGATAGATGCCGAGCACGCTTTCGACCGCACTTACGCAAAGGCTCTGGGAGTAAACCTAGAGACTTTGCTCATCTCACAGCCTGACAACGGCGAGCAGGCCCTGGAGATTGCTGACAACCTCATCCGTTCGGGCGCCATAGACATCATCGTCATAGACTCCGTAGCCGCCCTTACTCCAAAGGCAGAGATCGAAGGCGAGATGGGTGACAACAAAGTGGGCCTCCAGGCCCGCCTTATGAGCCAGGCCCTGCGCAAACTCACCGCAAACATCGCAAAGACAAATACCTGCTGTATCTTCATCAACCAATTGAGGGAGAAGATCGGCATAATGTTCGGCAACCCCGAAACCACCACGGGAGGCAACGCCCTCAAGTTCTACGCTTCCGTCCGCATTGACGTAAGACGCACCACGCAGCTCAAGGATGGCGACGAGGCCACCGGCAACCGCACCCGCGTGAAGGTGGTAAAGAACAAGATGGCCCCTCCTTTCAAGAAGGCTGAATTCGACATAGTGTTCGGCGAAGGAATCTCCCACGTAGGAGAGATAGTGGACCTCGGAGTAGAGTTCGACATTATCCACAAAGCCGGATCCTGGTTCAGTTACAACGACCAGAAGATAGCCCAGGGACGCGAGGCCGTGAAACAGCTCCTGCGCGACAATCCTGAACTCTGTGACGAGATCGAGGCCAAGATACGGGAGGCCCTCGCCAACGTAAACGACTGATTATGGAAAAAATCATCCTCACCGGCGACCGGCCAACCGGTCGCCTTCACATAGGGCACTACGTAGGCTCCCTGCGCCGCCGTGTAGAACTTCAGAACAGCGGCCAGTTCGACAAGATATTCATTATGATAGCCGACGCCCAGGCCCTTACCGACAACGCCGACAATCCGGAAAAAGTACGTCAGAACATCCTGGAGGTGGCAATGGACTACATTTCCGCCGGACTGGACCCTGAAAAGAGCGTCCTGTTCATCCAAAGCCAGGTTAGCGAACTCACGGAACTCACATTCTTCTACGAGAACCTGGTAACCGTCCAGAGGCTCCAGCGCAACCCCACCGTTAAGCAAGAAATGCTGCTGCGAGGCTACTCCGACGACGGAACTGACAACAAGGCCGGCATACCCGTAGGATTCTTCTGCTACCCTATAAGCCAGGCCGCCGACATTACCGCATTCAAGGCCACGGTGGTCCCCGTGGGAGAAGACCAGGAGCCTATGCTGGAACAGACCCGTGAGATTGTCCGCAAGTTCAACGCCACCTATGGCGAGACCCTCGTAGAGCCTGCCATAATGCTTCCCGACAACGCGGCCTGCCTGCGCCTGCCCGGAACCGACGGCAAGGCCAAGATGAGCAAGTCCCTGGGCAACTGCATTTACCTGTCTGACCCCGCCGACGTAGTCTGGGATAAAGTGAAGGGAATGTATACAGACCCTCAGCACCTGCAGGTGTCAGACCCTGGACACGTAGAGGGCAACACGGTGTTCACATACCTGGACGCATTCTGCAAGCCCGAGCATTTTGAGAAGTTCCGCGACTGTTTCGTCGGCAAGAAGGTTTCATTCACCTTCAATTCCCTGGACGAAGTCAAGGACCAGTACCGCAAGGGCGGCCTCGGGGATATGATGATAAAGAAGTTCCTGAACGAGGTCCTCAACGACACCCTTGAGCCCATCCGCCAGCGCCGCCACCAGCTTGAGCAGAACATCCCGTACGTCTACGAGGTGCTCCGCAAGGGTTCGGAGGTAGCACGCGCCGCCGCGGCCGAGACTCTTGCAGACGTCAAGAGGGCAATGAAGATCAACTACTTCGATCCCGGCGTCCTGGACCAGCTTATCGCCGAGCAATCAGAGAAATACGCAAAATAAAAATATGAGAAGAATCCTTTCAGTTCTGGCCGGAGCGCTGCTTTGCGCTTTCCCGGCCCTTGCCGACGAAGGTATGTGGCTGCCTTCCCTTATCTCACAGAGGATTGCCGACATGCAGGCAAAAGGCTTCAAGTTGAGCGCCGAAGACATTTACAGCGTCAACCAGGCTTCGCTTAAGGACGCCGTAGTGCTGTTCGGAGGCGGCTGCACCGGAGAGGTTGTTTCCAAGGAGGGGCTTCTTTTCACAAACCATCACTGCGGATACAGCTATATCCAGAAGCACAGCAGCGTGGAGCACGACTACCTCAAGGACGGATTCTGGGCACTCACAAGGGACCAGGAACTTCCCAATCCCGGACTTACGGTCAGTTTCCTGGACAGGATGGAAGATGTCACATCCGTGATGCTTGCCGCTCCGGACAAGGAACTCGCTGCCGCCGAACTGGTGAAGCAGGCCACTGCCCCTGGCAATGGACTAAGCGCTTCTGTAGAGGCTCTCTATTACGGAAACCAGTATTTCCTGTTCGTCTACAGGGTATTCACCGATGTTCGCTTCGTGGGCGCCCCGCCATCCTCCATCGGCAAGTTCGGAGGCGACACTGACAACTGGATGTGGCCCCGCCACACCGGAGACTTCTCCATCTTCAGGATTTACGCCGACAAGGACAACAACCCCGCCCCCTATTCACCGGACAACGTTCCGTACACCCCCAAGAAGTACTTCAAGGTATCCCTCGGAGGAGTAAAGGAAGGCGATTTCACCTTCATTTACGGATTCCCCGGAACCACCCAGGAATATATAACTTCTGACGCCGTACGATACATCTCGGAAGTGTCAGACCCGGCCAAGATAGCCCTGCGAACCCTTCGCCTCGACATCCAGAAGGCCTATATGAGCAACAGCCAGGCAGTCCGCATCCAGTATTCCTCAAAAAACGCATCCGTCTCCAATTCCTGGAAAAAGTGGCAGGGAGAGATGAAGGGCATCCGCAAGATGAAGACCGTCCAGAGCAAGAAGGAGTACGAGGCCGCGTTTGAGAAATGGGCCAAGGGGACGCGTTATGAGGGTATTACGGAAAAACTAGCAGACCTGTACCGCCGCCTGGAGCCCATCAATTACGCCAGGGAATACACTTCTGAAACCGCTCTGGCAATTGAACTGCCGCAGTTCGCGGCTTCCTATGTCTCCGCACAGCCGGAGAATCGCCAGGCGGTTAAAGAAGCCTTCCTGAAGGACTACTATATGCCAATTGACGTACAGACTTTCATCGATCTGATGGCTGAATACGGGAAGAACGTAGACCCTGAATTCCAGCCTCTCTATTACAAGGTGCATATGGACCTGTACGACAACGTCAAGGACTGGGCCTACGCGCTTTTCACTTCGCCCTTCGCCCAAGGAGACTATTCTGACGTGGAGCACGATCCGGTATATGAATTCCGCCGTGAGTTCGTCAAGTATTACAATGAGCAGCTGCTCCCCGTTTACAGGGACCTCACCAGTCAGATAACCGAGTTGTATCACGACTATATGCAGGGCCAGATGGAGTTCGAGCCGGGAAAGACTTTCTATCCTGACGCCAACCTCACGCTCCGCGTGGCATACGGAAAGGTCCAGGGTTACGAGCCGCAGGACGGTATCTACTACCACCCTCAGTCAACTCTGACAGGCATAATTGAGAAGGACAACCCGAATATTTTCGACTACGATATTCCGCAGGCTCTGCGCGACATCTACGCAACCGGTCTCTATGACGACCAGCCGGTATGTTTCCTTGCCACCAACCACACTACCGGAGGCAATTCCGGCAGTCCCGTCATCAACGCGGACGGCAACTTGATCGGGCTCAACTTCGACCGTGTATGGGAAGGCACCCAGAGTGACGTGACCTTCGATCCTGAAATCTGCCGCAACATCAGCCTTGACGTGCGCTACCTTGTCTTCGTCGTGGACAAAGTCTTCCACGTCGGCGCCATCCTCCAGGAAGTCGAATTCGTCGATTAGCAACACGACAGAACCAGAAGGGAGTTGCCTCCTGAAAATCGTCACAAATGCAGGCTTAACGCCGAAAACGATTTTCAGGAGGCAACTCCCTTCTGGATGTGCAATACGGACTAGTAAGCCTTGGCGATGGCGAGGAAGTCGTCAGCCTTGAGGGAGGCGCCGCCGATGAGGCCGCCGTCGATGTCAGGCTGAGCGAAAAGCTCGGCAGCATTAGAAGGCTTGCAGCTTCCGCCGTAGAGGATGGTCATGTCATCAGCAACCTGGGCGCCGAACTTGTCAGCCAGGACCTTGCGGATGAAAGCGTGGATCTCCTCTGCCTGTGCAGCGGTAGCGGTCTTGCCGGTTCCGATGGCCCATACAGGCTCGTAAGCGATAACGATATTCTTGAGCTCCTCAGCAGTAAAGTTGAAGAGGACGTTCTCGATCTGAGTCTTGCAGACATCGAAATGCTTGCCAGCCTCCCTCTCGTCAAGGTTCTCACCAACGCAGAGGATAACGCCGAGGCCAGCCTCGAGGGCGAGCTTTGTCTTTACGACGAGCTTCTCATCTGTCTCGCCGTAGTACTGGCGACGCTCAGAGTGGCCGAGGATAGTCCACTGGCATCCGCAAGCCTTGAGCATAGATACGGAAACCTCTCCGGTGTAGGCGCCGGAAGCGTGATCTGCACAGTTCTGTGCTGAAAGTTCAACCCTTGTGCCCTCCAGCACCTCGCTGAGGCAGCAGAGTTGGGTGAAAGGAGCGGCTACAATAAGACCAACATTTGCGGGAACATCTCCGGCCTTTGCAACAACGGCCTTTGCTAGTTCCATACCTTCCTGGCAAGTGGTATT
>JAGCVB010000028.1 GCA_017962585.1 Bacteroidales bacterium | reverse complement strand
TCGTTCAGGTACATGTTGAACTCCTCATAGACAGCCTCCAGTTCGGTGTGGAATCCGCGGACTACGAGGTTCTTGAAACGGTCGCTCTGCACCTTCGCCCAGTTCTCGATCTGGTTGGAAGGGATGTTCTCAGTGTAGCAGGTAACGTCGTTGGAGGTGAAGGCGTTGGATCCTGATGCTCCGATAACGGACATGAGCTTGTCATATTCGTTGGGAATGGAAATCTGGGATGCCAGGTAACTCAGGGAGTCTATCCTGTGATAGATCTCTGTACGCTGGTCAGGGTCGGTGGTGCCTTTGTACACGTTGAAGAGTTCCTCTATCTGGTCAAGGTAGACTTTCTCTGAAGCGTAGTCGGAAGTTCCCACCTGCTCGGTTCCCTTGAACATAATGTGCTCCAGGTAGTGTGCGAGGCCGGTGTTGTCGGCGGGGTCGTTCTTTCCGCCCACCCTTACGGCAATGTAAGTCTGGATGCGGGGTTCTTCCTTGTTCACGGACATATAGACCTTGAGGCCGTTGTCCAGGGTGTAGATTTTAGTTTTAAGAGGGTCTCCTTTTACGGTCTGGTATTTACCAGAGCAACTTCCAAGACCCAGCAGCATCAAAAGCGACGCTGCGATCAGTGCAAATTTCTTCATTTCTCTATTCTTAGTTTTGCGTATTTCAACATTATGTACTTCTCCCCGTATTCGTCGAAAGAAATCTTGGCCTTGAGGTCGGGGAAAGTACCTGTTATCTCCGTTATGAGTCCCCCGCCGAAGCGGTTGTGCTCAACCCTCTGCCCAGCCTTGAACTCGGATATGGGCGAAGGTACGAAATTCGGATCGATTATCTCAGGCTTTGTCTGAGAAGGACGCTGCACCGCTGTTTTGTCGCGCGGGGCGAAACGCGGTTCCTGGCGGGACTCGCGGGGCGAAAAGCCGAAAGGCTTCTGCCTTTCAAGGCCGTCCCCGAAGCGCGAGCCGAAGCCCTGGCCGCCGCCTCCTTCCTTAGGGAGAGGATGGTCCAGGTAAGATTCATCAATTTCCCGGACGAAACGGCTAACGGGGTTGCTCTCGTGGCGTCCGTTGCGCATTCGAGTGTCGGCGTAGGATATGCTCACGCCCTTCTTGGCCCTGGTTATAGCCACGTAGAAAAGCCTGCGCTCCTCCTCTATGTCGGAGGGCGAGGCCATCATTCCCCCGCTGGGGAAGAGGTTTTCTTCCATTCCTGCGATGAACACGTAGGGGAACTCCAGGCCCTTGGCCGAATGTACTGTCATCAGCGCCACCTTGTTGGCACCGTCTTCCTCGTCCGAAATGTCTGTGTTGCTGAGCAGGGATACGTTCTCAAGGTACATATCCAGGCGGCAGGGCTCGCCTTCTTCAAGTTCCTCGGCGTACTGCGCCACGCTGTTGAGCAATTCCTCGACGTTGGCTGTGCGCGAGAGACCCTCGATGCTTGTGTCTGCCTTATAGTATGCGTACAGGCCGGAGACTTCCGCAATCCTGAGTACCAGTTCCTGCGCATCCATAGTATCGGCAAGCTGCGACAGGGACAGGATCATGTCTATGAAAGGCTTTATCTTGGGCACCTGCATTGCGGCCTTGAAAAGGCTGATATCCTGCGTGATGGCAATGTCAGTAACTGCTGTAAGCGTGGTGTTGCCTATGCCGCGCGCAGGCTTGTTGACGATCCTTCGGAAGGCCTCGTCGTCGTTGTTGTTCACCACCAATTTGAAGTAGGCCATCATATCCTTGACCTCAGCCCTGTCGAAGAAGGCGTTGCCGGAGTAGACGAAGTAAGGCAGGTTGCGGCGGCGAAGCGCCTCCTCTATGCTGCGGGACTGGGCGTTGGTGCGGTACAGCACGGCGAAGTCCCGGTACTGGGCGCCCGTCTCGCGCAGCAGGCGCTGTATGCCGCCCGCTATGAGCAAGGCCTCTTCCTGCTCGGTGAAAGCTCGTATGAGGGATATCTGCTCTCCCCTTTCTCCGCTGGAGAAGCATTCCTTGCGGATGCGCCCGGTATTGTGGGCGATCAGGGAATTGGCTGCGCCCACTATGGTGCGGGTGGAGCGGTAGTTCTCTTCCAGGCGGAAGACGCTGCATTCCGGGTAGTCCTTCTTGAAATTGAGGATGTTCTCTATCTTGGCGCCCCTGAAGGCGTATATGGACTGCGAGTCATCCCCCACTACGCATATGTTGTGATGGGCGTAGGCGAGTTTCTTGAGTATTACGTACTGGGCGTAGTTGGTATCCTGGTACTCATCCACCAGGATATAGCGGAAGCGGTCTGCGATTGCCTCCATCGCCTGGGGGTTGTCCCTGAGAAGGATGTTCATCTGCAGGAGGATGTCGTCATAGTCCATCACGCCGCTGGCCTTGCACTTCTTGGCATACAGGGTGTAGATGTCGCTGATGCGGGGCTTGCGCGCCTGTGTGTCACGGGTTATGGCCGCGGTGTTCAGGGCGTACGCCGAGTCCGTCACAAGGTTGTTCTTGGCTATGGAAATGCGCGAGAGCACCTCCTTGGGCTTATATACTTTGTCGTCCAACTGAAGCTCCTGAATGCAGTGCTTTATGGCGCTTACAGAGTCGGAAGTGTCATAGATGGTGAAGTTCCTGGGGTATCCCAGAAAGTCGGAGTATTCCCTGAGGAAACGTATGAAGATGGAATGGAAAGTGCCCATCCAGAGCCAGCGGGCACGGTCTTCTCCCACCAGGGAGGCTATCCTTTCCTTCATTTCTCCGGCCGCCTTGCGGGTGAAGGTCAGAGCCAGGATTTCAGACGGCCTGGCTGCTTCCTTAGCCAGGATATAAGCGATTCTGCGGGTGAGGACGCGGGTCTTTCCGGATCCCGCGCCGGCTACTATCAGCACCGGCCCCTCTATGCACTGGACAGCCCTTGACTGCTCAGGATTCAACCCCTCCAAGATAGTACCTACATTGTTTGCCATACGAACCGCGAAATTACGAAAAAAATGAGTAATTTCGCGTTATGCCTGACATCTATAAAATAAAACGGGGACTGGACATTCCGGTGAGCGGCAATGCCCGTCTTTCCGTCAGCAAGATGGCAGGCAGACCGGTGGCAGTATGCCCCGACAATTTCAAAGGATTAGTCCCCCGCCTCCTGGTCAAGGAAGGCGACAGGGTGCTGGCCGGAAGTCCGGTAGTCTCCGACAAGAATCACTCTGAAATACTGCTCACGGCACCCGTCAGCGGCACCGTTTCACGCATTGAAAGGGGCGACAGGCGCAAACTCACGGCCATTGTCATAGATCCTGACGGCCTGTACGGAAAGGCGATATTCCCCAAAAGGGATCCGTCTTCCCTGACCGACCCGCAAGTGCGGGAAGCGCTACTGGAAAGCGGCCTGTGGCCTTTTCTGGTGCAGCGCCCCTACGGCATAATTGCGGACCCCGGCGTCACGCCAAAGGCCATTTTCGTATCTATGTTCAGCACCGCTCCCCTGGCGGCGGACACAGAATTCACACTGGCCCCTGACCTTACATACATCCAGGCTGCGGTCACCGCACTGGGCACAATAGCGCCCGTGCACCTTTCCGTAAAGAGCGAAGATTCCGCCTTTGCAGGCATCCAGGGGGCCTTCGTCCACGTTTTCAAGGGGAAGCATCCCGCAGGCAACGTAGGCGTGCAGATAAGTCACATCTCCCCTATTTGCAAAGGTGACATAGTATGGACGGTGTCGCCCGAAGGACTGGCATCGATAGGCAGACTCCTGCTTGAAGGCTGCTACGATGTACGGCGCAAGGTGGCCGTATGCGGCCCTGCCGCAGAGGACCCTGCTTACGTAGAGGCCCTGCCCGGAGCCAGCCTGGCTCAGGTTGCCGGCTTCGGCGGCGGTGTTCCTGACGGTCTCCGCATTGTCAGCGGCGACCTGCTTTCCGGTACGTCACACCCGGCCGCGACCGGGCGTCTGGGATTCTTCCACAACCAGGTCACCGTCCTGAAAGAAGGCACCAGTAAGGAACTCCTGGGATGGATGCGCCCGCTGCGCCTGAACCAGTTCAGCGCAGACCGCACATATTTCAGCTGGTGCCTGGGCAAGGGACGCAGATACGATATGGACACCAACCTTCACGGCGGCCCCAGGGCTTTCGTGATGCCCGATTCCTATTACTCCAAAGTGCTTCCGATGGACATCTATCCTGTCTACCTTGTCAAAGCCTGCCTTGCGGGTGACATTGACAAGATGGAAAAGTTCGGCATCTACGAAGTGCTGCCTGAAGACATGGCCCTGTGCGAGTTCATAGACCCGTCCAAGAACTACATTCAAGATATTATCGCAAAGGGCATAGACCTGATGCTCAAGGAAATGACTTAGAAGTATGGATCCGAAGTTCGAAAAAGGAGGAAAGTTCTGGTGGCTGCACTCCACCATAGACGCTTTCGAGTCATTCCTGAATGTGCCGGGAACAGTGACAGAGAAAGGCGCCCACGTGCGCGACGCCGTAGACCTCAAGCGCATTATGATAGTGGCCCTCCTGGCCGCCGTCCCGGCCGCGCTTTTCGGTATGTGGAACGTAGGGTACCAGCACGCCCTGGCGACAGGGGCAGCGCCGTCCTTCTGGCCTGACTTCTGGTTCGGATTCCTCAAAGTGCTTCCTCTGTACGTGGTGTCGTACGCAGTCGGCCTCTTCATTGAGTTCGCTTCAGCCCAGATCAGGGGCGAGGAAGTCAACGAGGGCTACCTGGTCACAGGTTTCTTCATCCCTCTGATAATGCCAGTGGACGTCCCTCTCTGGATGCTGGCCATAGCCGTGGCTTTCTCGGTGTTCTTCGTCAAGGAAGTATTCGGAGGCACCGGAATGAATATATGGAACCCTGCCCTGGTGGCACGCGCGTTCATCTTCTTCTCCTACCCTGCCTCGATGACCGGAACCGGCACGTGGATAGCGCTCCGCAAGGGCGAGGCCCTGATTGACGGTGCCACAGGCGCCACTCCTCTCTCTCTGATCGGAGACGGCCTTTCCTCTCTCGAGGGCACGGGCATCCAGTACGGCACCGGATTCTGGGACCTGTTCCTCGGAACCGTCCCAGGTTCAGTGGGAGAAACCAGCGTCATAGCCATCCTGCTGGGAGCCTTCATCCTGATCTGGACGGGCATAGCCAGTTGGAAGATAATGCTCTCCAGCGTCGCCGGAGCCCTGTTCGTCGGCCTGCTGGCCAACGCCGCCGGGCTTTCGGACATCCCCGCATACTACCACCTGGTGATGGGAGGATTCGCCTTCGGAACCGTGTTTATGGCAACGGACCCGGTGACCTCCGCACAGACCGAGACCGGCAAGTGGATATACGGCTTCCTGATAGGAACGCTGTGCATATTGATACGCCTCTTCAACCCCGGCTACGCCGAGGGTATGATGCTGGCAATACTGTTAGGTAACACCTTCGCGCCTCTCATTGACCACGTTGTCACAGAGCGCCATCTTTCCAGAAAACTCAAAAGGGCCCGCAACAGATGAAAACCAACGGCAACACATACACGGTAATCTATACCACGCTGGTATGCGTGCTGGTGGCGGCGGTCCTTGCTGTCGTCTCCCAGGCCCTCAAACCCAGGCAGGAAGCCAACGAGAAGGCCGAGACCGTACGGCAGATCCTGGTTGCCGCAGGCTACGGCGAGATGGAAGGCTGGAGGAAAGCGGACAACACCGCAGTCCTGGACTTCTTCAATGAAAACATCGTGGGGAATCCTCAGATATTATCCACTTCGCAACTTAAGGCACAGAACTACAATATAAAGCACGACAAGCCTCTCTCCCTGCCCCTATACCGGTTCAGGAACGGAATCACGGTACTGGCCGTTTACGGGACCGGACTATGGGGTCCTGTCTGGGGCTACATAGGCCTGGAAGAAGATCTGGCTACCGTAGCCGGGGCTTATTTCGACCACGAATCCGAGACTCCCGGACTTGGAGGCAAGATAAAGGACGACCCTTCTTTCCGCGCCTCTTTCAAGGGAAAGAAGATAAGACAGGAAGGGCAGATAGAGTTCGACGCCATCAGCGGGGCCACTATGACATCCAGAGGCCTTGACGACGCCATAAAGAACTGGATCAGCGCATATCAGAAGACAGAGCTATGAGCAAACTGAAGGAGACCATACTCAATCCTATTTTCAGGAACAACCCCATTACCACTCTGGTTCTGGGCGTCTGCTCCGCCCTTGCCGTCACGGTAGAACTCAAGGGCGCGCTGGTGATGGCTCTGTCCGTCACCGTGGTCACGGGGCTCTCCAGCCTCATCCTCTCATTAATCAGAAATACCATCCCCAACAGGGTACGCATAATTGTCCAGCTGGTGGTGGTGGCCTTGCTTGTAATACTGGTAGACCAGATTCTCAAGTCTTTCGAAGCCACCTACGCCATCGACAAACAACTTTCCGTATATATGGGCCTCATAATAACCAACTGCATAGTTATGGGAAGGATCGAGGCCTTCGCCCTGGGCAACAAGCCCCTGCCGTCCCTTCTGGACGGCCTGGCCAATGGCCTGGGCTACGGACTCATACTCATCATCGTGGCCTTCTTCCGCGAGTTGCTCGGCTCCGGAACGCTGTTCGGCATCCCCGTGCTCAAAGCGCTGGGATACCCCGGCAACGGCCTGGTGATTCTCCCGCCTATGGCTCTCATCATTCTCGGATGCATAATTTGGGTACAGAAATTATGGAATACCTGAGTCTGTTCGTAAAGTCCATATTCGTGGACAATATGATTTTCGCATACTTCCTGGGTATGTGTTCCTACCTGTCGGTATCCAAGAACGTGAAGACGGCGGGCGGCCTGGGTACGGCCGTGATTGCAGTACTGGCCATAACGGTTCCGGTAAACTATCTGCTCAACAAGTTCGTCCTGCAGCCCGGTGCTCTCAGCTGGCTGGGTCCCAAGTTCGCGGCGGTTGACCTCAGTTTCCTCAGTTTCATACTGTTCATCGCCGTCATCGCAGCCATAGTGCAGATAGTGGAGATGATTGTGGAGAAGTACCTGCCGTCGCTGTACTCCTCGCTGGGAATCTTCCTTCCGCTCATCGCGGTCAACTGCGCAATCCTCGGCGCATCCCTGTTTATGCAGCAGAGGGAGTTCGGGAACATACTCGAGGCCATAGTCTACGCCCTGGGATCAGGCATAGGCTGGTACCTGGCCATTGTCACCCTGGCCGCAATCAGGGAGAAGATGGCCTATTCCAACGTACCTAAGGGCCTTCTGGGCATAGGCATAACCTTCATAACCGTAGGCCTGATGGGCATCGCGTT
>JAGCVB010000027.1 GCA_017962585.1 Bacteroidales bacterium | reverse complement strand
TTCCGGCTGGCCGAGCTGGAGGTTCAGGTAGTATGTCTGGCCGCTGCGGATGTTGTCCGGCTGCTGGCCGTCAAAGCGGAAATCTGCCTGGAATTTGCCGTCGCGGACCTCCGTATATACCTTGCGGATGACGGTGGAGAAAGTGTCCCCCTGGCGCTCGAAAGTGGCCTCCAGGCCTTCCGTGACGCGGTCAATGTAATGCTCGTCAATCTGGGCTTCAACCTTGTAGTTGCCCACGGAGTTTATCTGGCCGATCTTAGTTCCGCTGGTTATGTTCTGGCCCAGGACAACGTCCAGCAGGCCCAGTTCGCCGTCAATTGGTGCTTTGACAATGAGGCTGTTCTTGCGCTTGCGAATCAACTGCATGTTCAGGAGCATATTCTCCAGGCTTTCTTCCATACGGTCTATCTGTGTGCCGCGGTACAGGCTGTCCTGCCTTGAACGCTCGCGTATGAGTTCGTATTTCTGGCGGGCGAGTTCGTAGTCCTCTTGTGCCTTCAAATAATCTTCCCTTGCGATGAGCTTATCCTCGTAGAGGGCCTTCTGCTGTTCATAGGCACGGCGCAGGCGTTCCACCTGGATTCCGTACTCCAGTTCATTCTGGCGCACGTCCAGTTTCTGCTGCTCCATCTGGATCTGCGTGTTGCGGAGGATGTTTTCCTTTTCGGCGAGTTCGGCCTCTGAATTGAGGATGGAAAGGTCCAGGTTGTCGTTGCTCAGCACCAGAATGGCGTCTCCAGCCTTGACGGGGGAACCCTCCTCTATGAGGATCTGCTCCACTATGCCGCCTTCCTGCGGGCTAAGCTGGATGGTGGTCATAGGCTGGACACGTCCGCTAAGGCGGATGTAGTCGTTGAACTCGCCTTTCGTGGCTGTTGACACGGTAAGCATATCCTTGTCCACCCGCAGCGTCTTGTTGTTGGGACGGGCGATCAGATAGATGATAAACATCGTCATCAGAGCTCCCAGCCA
Organism: Bacteroidales bacterium; assembly: GCA_017962585.1. Lineage (GTDB taxonomy): Bacteria > Bacteroidota > Bacteroidia > Bacteroidales > UBA932 > Cryptobacteroides. The sequence continues at coordinate 4,161 of JAGCVB010000027.1, read as the reverse complement.
CCAAGGCAAAGCCTTCTTTGTAAACGCAACGCGCCAACCGGTTTTCTTTTCGATAATCTTATCCATAGTTTTTTACTGATTTACGTATTCGACACCATTGTAATAACGCACTACTGCTTGCTTGATGAGATACTTGAAAAGAGAATTCATCTCGTCTGCCTGTGCTTTCAGGTAATTGTTGTTCGCTGTCTGGAATTCCAAAGGGGAGATGAGCCCCTGCTCCAGTTTCTTGAGGTTCAGGTTGTAGGCTTCTGCCTGCACCTCGGCTTTGTGCTGCGCCTGCTGGTAAGCCGTGGCAGCGCCGTCACGGTCCTGGATAGCCCTGCGTACCTCGCTCTCCACATCCCTTTTCTTCTGATCCAACTCTGCGCTTGCCTTCTGCAGTGCATTGCGTTTGCGGGAAACATTTGAAAGACGGGAAAGCCTGTTGAAAATAGGGATGGAGATGGAGACCTCTACATACTCTCCCCCGTTGTTCTTGAACTGATCCAGGAATGCAGCGGTCTGGGAACCTTGGTAGGTATAATAACTGGTGCTCCAGCCGGCAAAAAGTCCCACGGAAGGCAGTGTCTGCCACTTGGCAGTGTTGAGTTCCCTTCTGGCATTGAGTTCCTGCCAGGAAGCTATCTGGACCGCCGGGTTATGCTCGAGGGCATAATCCACGACCGCATTTGTGGAGACAGGATCCACCTGCCAGAGGGGCATCGAGGCATCTATGACCAGTTCCTCGTCCAGCGGCCAGAACATCAGGTCGGAGAGTATCATCCTCTGGCTCTCGTACATATTGTATGTGTTAGTGAGGTCATACTGACGGTCTGCCAGGTCGGCTTCCAACTGCACGACGTCGGCGTGGCCCTTCTGGCCAAGTTCTTCCTGACGCTTCGCCTTTACAAGCGCCTGTTCGGCGACGGCGACCTGCTCTTCATAAACCCTGCTGAGGCGCTTGTAGTACACCACGTTGTAGTAGGCTTCCATCACAGCCAGGCAGATGTCGGCTTCCACCTGCTTCTCCTGTGAATCTGCTATTAGAAGCCCGGTCTTGGAGATCTTGTAGTTGTTCACTGCCTTGAAGCCGTCGAAGAGGTCGTAACCGGCGCTCAAGCTATAGTTGTTATGGAAGGAGGTCGTGTTGAAATAGGTGTTTGTCTGGGGGTCGATGCTGCGGCCGAAGTTGTAGTAGGCGTATGTCTGCGCACTTATCTGAGGAGTGAACAGGGCGAGGGCCGCATCCCTCCTGTCCAGTCTCGCATCGCCTGCGGCGGCTTCCTGGATCCGAACCTTGGTGGAATTGGAGATTGCATACTCCATACAGTCGCGGAGGGTCATTGCATCACGAGACATATCCTGGGCTTTGAGATTCCCGGACAAGCCGGGAATAACAAAGACAGTCACAAAAACGATATGTAAAAAAGTTTTCATACAAACAAAGTATTCTGCTCTTCGCAAGAACACAATCACCGTCTGTGCCAAAGAAGTTAAAGCATTGATTATCAGAGAGTAACTGATTAAATATGAATGTAAAAAAGTGTAAAGGGCTTTACAATCCTTTACACTTTTTGCTTTACAGTCCTATGAAGTGGAACTATCTGAACTGGAGTTCAAACACTGTCTGCTGGCTGTCGCTCTTGACTAATTCGATGCTGCCGTTGTGATTCCGCATAATCTGGCGGGAAAGCGAAAGCCCTATGCCGGAACCCTCCTTCTTCGTGGTGAAGAACGGGATGAAGATCTGCTCCTGGGCGGAAGCGGGAATCGGCTCTCCGTCATTGGCAACACGGACGATTACATCGTCGTCTTTCCCCATCCTGGCCGTGATGTCTACGTGCTTGGCTCCAGCCTGCATGGCGTTCTTGATTAGATTGATAAGAATCTGGGATATCTGCCCATCGTCAGCATAGATCATCAGGTCCGGTTCCTCGGGACGATAGGTACATACAGCACCATAGGAAGCAGCCAATTCACTGTTCAGGGCTATGACGTTATCCATCAGTTCCTGCAGTTCCAAAGCTCTTCGAACGGGCTTTGCCACACCGGAGAGCTGGCGGTAGGTCTGAACGAATTCGATCAGGTTCTTCGACGAATCCGAGATTGTCTCCAGGCCGGCCTTTATATCCAGTTCGCTCTCCCCTTTCTCATCGACTGACTTTGCCATAGCATCGGAGAGGGATGCGATAGGTGATACAGTATTCATTATCTCGTGAGTGAGAACCCGGATGAGTTTTGTCCAGGAATCCTGCTCGTGGGCCTGCCTCTGTTTCTCGAATATGGTCCGGATGCGGTTCAGGGTTCGGTTGAACTTATTCTTGTCCTGGAAGCGGAAGTTTAGTTCACCATCCTCCAGCGCATCCATCATATAGGCTACTTTCTTGATATCCTTGTGCCTGGTCCTGAGTATGGAAATCACCGCCACGACAATCGCGACGATGATACAAGCTCCAACTATGTGCCAGACAGTATAGGTCATAGGCCGTATTTCTTCAATTTAGCATACAACGTGGGACGGCTTATTCCAAGCATCTTTGCCGCAGCCGAAATGTTCCCTCCCGTGCGTTCCATTGCGTCCCGTATCAGCCGTTCTTCCTCCGATTCGCTGACCGCCCGGATAGTCGTCCCGGCGGGTTTGCCGGAACGCTCCATCTGAAGGTCCTTTTCAGTCAGGACAGTTCCGTCGGAAAAGATCACGGCCTTTTCAATGCAGTTCTGGAGTTCACGGATGTTGCCGCTCCATCGATACTCCTTCAAGGCATCGGCAGCGTCATCTGACATACCCTTCAACGGACGGTGATATTTCTGAGCGAACCTGTCCATAAAGAGTGTCGCCAAAGGAATGATATCCTCCTTCCTCTCTCGCAGTGGCGGAAGGGCGATATGCACGGTGTTGATGCGATAGTACAGATCCTCCCGGAATCGCCCATCACGTACCAGTGCTTCCAAGTCCATATTGGTAGCGCATATCAGACGGATATTCACCGGGATGGCCTCGCTGCCACCAACGCGGACAACGCTTCGGCTTTGGATGGCTCGCAGCAACTTGGCCTGAAGATGAAGCGGGATATTTCCGATCTCATCCAGGAAGAGTGTTCCGCCATCGGCCTGCTCGAACTTACCTATATGGTCTGCGTGTGCATCTGTGAAAGCGCCTTTAACGTGGCCGAAGAGCTCGCTCTCGAACAGCGTCTCGGTTATAGCCCCGGCATCGACTGCTACCATCGGCTTCGCGCTCCGGAGGCTGTGTGCGTGAATCTCACGCGCCAGCACGTCCTTGCCGGTACCGTTCTCGCCGGTAATGAGGACAGTCGCATCGGTCGGGGCGATTTTGTCCAGCGTCTTCCCTATACTCTTCATCGCCGGTGATGTACCCCAGAACATCAGATCCACGGTCGTGCCGGAGATGTCTTTCCCCGTCATTGCCGACTCCGATCGGCTATCCCTTCTGAGCGCCTTCCTCGCCTTGTCCCTGGCTGCGGTCAGCACCTCTATCAGTTTATCGTTGTCCCAGGGTTTCACGATGAAGTCGAAGGCTCCCCTTTTCATCCCTTCCACTGCCAGGGCGATGTCGGCGTATGCAGTGAACAATACGACTTCTACCTCAGGGGCCATCTTCTTTAGTTCACCTGCCCAGTAAAGCCCTTCGTTGCCAGTATTGGTGCTTGTATAGAAGTTCATGTCCAAAAGCACCACGTCGGGTCGAAACTGCTCCAGCGTTGAAACAAGTGTGGATGGCGATGGTATTGTCTTCACCTCTGCAAAATGAAGGGGCAGCAAGATCTCCAGAGCCCTGCGAATGCCCTGGTTATCGTCTACGACCAGTATTTTCCCAATCTTGGAAGCCATTGTCAAACAAGTCTTTACGCACATACACGGGTCAAATCTCATTCCAAATAGCGCAATGCGCATATAATCAGGAACTTACATTTTAATCAGCTCGTGCATAACTGTAAAGTCTCCTTACAAAACTGTAAAGAGACTTTACAAATGTACAATAATTCCTCTAATCATTCTGAGAGGAGATCATTCAATTCGGAGAGTACCTGTTCTTCCACCATTGCCCAGTGGAACAAATTCTGCTCATTGCGCGATTCACCCATATGGACAAGAGGCACTGGCTTGTAAACAGGTTCTGTCAGTTCTACAAGCGTCCTCCACTCCTTAACCCCCTGT
>JAGCVB010000026.1 GCA_017962585.1 Bacteroidales bacterium | reverse complement strand
GCTGAATATCTTGATACCCGGTCAGGCCGGGTATGACGTTCTACAAAAAAAAGGGAAAGCTGGATACATCGCACCGCTACAACCTCTTACCCTTGCTGTATTCCTACCCTGGGGGAGTTGGGAGGGAGCTGGTCGTGTATGACTTTCCCCGCACAAAGATATAAATAATTCGGATTATAAAAAAACCAGACTATTCGCTTGTGTAATTGTCAAAGTAACCCTGAACCAGCACCACGGGGGTTCCCTTGTCGCCGGAACCGGATGTAAGGTCGCAGAGCGAACCGATCAGGTCTGTCAACTGCCTCGGAGTGGTTCCCTCAGAAACCATCTTGCCTTTCAGGTCAGCGTCCTTGGCCTTGATGCTGGCGCTGATGGCGTCGCGCAGGGCCTCTCCGCTGAGATTTGCAAAGTCATTGTCAGCCAGATACTTGAGTTTAAGCTCGTTAGGAGTTCCCTTAAGTCCGTCTGTAAATGCCGGCGAAACCACCGGGTCTGCAAGTTCCCATATCTTGCCCTGGGGATCCTTGAAGGCGCCGTCGCCGTAAACCATCACTTCCACGTGCTTGCCGGTGGCGTCAAGGATACGTTTCTGGATATCCAGGACCAGGCCCTGGCACTTGTGGGGGAAGAGTTTCACGGTATCCTCGGTGGCTTTGTTGGAGCCCAGGAGGCCGTAGTTCTCGTTGAAACCGCTGCCGTCCACGGAGGCGTTGAGGATATCGTCCATTCCAAGGACAATACGGGCGCCGGCGTCAAGGAGGCGCTTCTTTGTATATTTGCGGGTGTGGATGTCACAGGTTATGACAACGTCGGTGTAATTGAGGATGGCCTTGGCCTGGTTGGCGAACACTACCTCAACTTCGGCTCCGCTCTCCTTAATGAGGTCGGCGTAATAATCTACGTAGTCTACTCCGGTAAATTCGTGCTTAACCACGCCGAAGTGTTTGCGGTACTCTTCCAGGGTCAGCACGTCGCTGTAAGGATTCACGCCTGAGTTCTCTATTGCCTCCATACTGATCAGGGCGTTGCCCACCTCGTCCGAAGGGTAGCTGAGCATCAGGACAACTTTCTTGCATCCCATTGCAATTCCGCGAAGGCAGATTGCGAAGCGGTTGCGGGAAAGGATGGGGAAAATGACTCCTACGGTCTCTCCCCCGGTCTTGGCCTTGACGTCCTTGGCTATGGCGCTTATGGGTGCATAATTGCCCTGGGAACGGGCCACTATGGACTCCGTGATTGCTATCACGTCCCTGTCGCGGATTTGGAAATTTTCTTCAGAGGCTGCAGCAAGAACGCTGTCTGTAACGATGGCTGCCAGGTTGTCGCCCTCCCTGATGATGGGGCACCTGATACCGCGGGACACAGTCCCGACTCTTCTTTGATGATTCTTCATTGGTTTATCTACTAACAGAGACAAATATAAGAAAAAAATCAAACGGGAGCCCTAGAGATCCCGTTCTTGACACATTATTTATTATTAACCACAAATAGTCAGTCTGGTATTGATGCTACGCGCCAGAAGGCTTCGTGCGGGGTCAAGTCCCTGTTGAAAAGCAAAGGATAGTTGGTGCGGCCTGGAACAGGATAGCCGTTTTTCCAAGAAGAGCCGTCGTGTGTTCCCCAGAAGGTCACACGGTCTATCACGTCACGGTGGGCGTAGAATATCCTGAACAGTTCCTCATACCTGTCGGCGAGCTGCTCCTCCACCTCTGCGGGAAGTCCGTCCTGATAAGGGTCAAGGAACTCCTTGAACTCCTCCAACTGGAACTGAGGCTCCGACATGGACTGGCCTATGATCTGGCCTTCCTTGGTAAGCGGCAGTACGTCGACGTCTATTTCAGTGATCATTACTTTCACGCCAAGGGCGGCGATCTTCTCTATCGCCTCTTCCACATAGTGGTTCTTGGGGTAATTGAGGCCCCAGTGGGCCTGGATGCCCACTCCGTCAATGCGTATCCCCTCTTCCTTAAGCATCTTGACGATATGGAGCACCCCCTCCAGCTTGGACGGACGCCAGACGTTGAACTCGTTGTAGTAGAGTTCCGTGTCGGGGGCGTACTGCTCGGCGAAGCGGAATACGGTCTTGACAATCTCATCACCGTACTCCTCCCCTCCGAAGGCGTGTACCCAACCCTTGTCGCGGTAGCCGCCTTCTTCTGAGACAATCTCGTTGATTACGTCCCAGGCGTCCACCCTGCCCTTGAAGTGGGTGCAGACTGTCTCTATATAGCTTCTGAGGGTCTCAACCAGTTCATCGTGGCTCTTGGGATTGCCTTTGGCGTCGCTCCAGAAGAACTCGGGAGTCTGGTTATGCCAGCAGAGCGTATGTCCCATTACGAACATACCATTCTCCACTGCGAAATCCACGTAGCGGTCAGCCCTCTCCCAACTCCATACATCCGGCCTGGGGTGAAGGGACTCGGGCTTGAGTTCGTTTCCCGGGGTGAGGGTGTTGAAGTGTTTCTTTATCAACTCCACCAGTTCGGGGTTGCGCCCACTGATGTCAAAGGAACTAACTGCGGCGCCTATCTTGAAAGCATCTTTATACACGTCTTTCAAAGAGGGAGTCTCGGCGGGATGCTGCTGAGGCTGACCTCCAGAGCAAGCCGTCAGGATGACTGACAATTCTATGAGCAATCTGTTCAGTGTCTTCATAAACATTTATTTAAGAGGTGTGAAGTCCTTGAATTCCCACTTGCAGTTATCGCTGTGGAAGTCGAAAGGCGCAAGCGTCGGTGAACTGTCTCCCAGGGATACCAGGGCATAAGGCTCGTCGTGTCCGGGGATGGACTTGGGCATAATGCGCCAGGTACCGTCGGTGAGCTGGTCGATGCGCCAGAGCTGTTCAGGGGCTCCGGTAAACTCCGG
>JAGCVB010000025.1 GCA_017962585.1 Bacteroidales bacterium | reverse complement strand
GTGGCTTTGTCACCGAAGCCCTTGGTCTCCCCTATGACGTCGCCTGTCATCTTGTTGAAAGCTGCCATACAGATGTTTTTGCCGCTGGTGGTGACTATGACCTTGTTGCCGTCGATCAGAGGCTGCTCGCATATACCCTGGTCGTTGGGGGACAGTTCGTATTTTTTCCAATAATCCACAGTCCAGAGGATCTTTCCATCTGCCCTGTTCAGGCAGACAAGTTCACCCATATTGCTGACCATATACAGACGGTCATCGTCAATTACCGGCGTGGCGCGAGTTTCCTGGAAGGACTTTGTCCAGGCATGGCCGTATACGACCTGCCAAACTTTAGTGCCGTCCAACTTGAAGCAAGTGAGCCTTTCTTCCTGCTCGTCATCCGTAAGACCTGCCGTATAGATGAAACCGTCGCTTACCAATGCGCTGGAGTTGCCCTTTCCAGCGTCATTTACCACCCAGAGTTTCTGAGGGCCTTCGGCCGGCCACTGCTTAAGCAGGTTTTTCTCGTTGGAATAAATGCCGGAATGGTTTACACTTCTGAATGTGACCTGCTGGGCATTGACACCGAGAGCGAGGAAAGACAGGAGTAAAACAAAGAAAGTACGTTTCATATCAGGTGAATTATTAGTGGATAGTGTAATGTCTTAACGGTCAAAGTTAAGTAATAAATTACATTATCCTGTTAATATTCCCCGATAAATGATGTTACCAACTTGAAGACAGGCTCGTAACTGTCGAATACAGCGTGTTGCCAGTTGTCAAAAATGGTATGATAATATTGGTAAGCATCGCCTTCTTCGTTCTCCAGGAAGATGCAGGGCACGTTTCGGACGGCAAAGGGATAGTGGTCGCTGTTGGCAGCCAGTTCTCCGCGGTTAAGGGACTCGAAACAGCGGTCCCTCTCGTTGATACGTTGGAACAAGGGGAATGCAGGCATACCAGCTTCGCTGAGTTCGCAGTATTGGACAGGGTTGTTGTCCCCTATCATATCGATATTGAAGAGGAACTTGATCTGCTCCAGCGGAACTGCAGGATTGTCGACATAAAACTGTGAACCCCGCAGATTGGCATCCTCGCCTGAGAAGGCTATGAAATACATGTCGTACTTCGGCCGGTTCTTGGCATAGTGTGCAGCCAGCGTGACAATGGCGGCGGTGCCCGATGCGTTGTCATTGGCCCCGGCGTAGAATATCTTCCTGCCCAGGTTGCCTAGATGATCGTAATGCGCCGTGAATACGTAGCAGCTGTCGTGGCGTTCGCCTTCGACCTTGGCTATTACGTTAAATAGCGGGTAATCGTTCAAGAATTGATGGTCTGCTTTGACACGGACTCTGTTTACTCCTTCTATTGCCTCAGGCGTCACCCAGATTATAGGCTTGTCCACCAGATGGTCGCCGTAGGCCTTGAAAAATATGATGGGAGATTCCCAGGTATACAGGAGACCGGCATTGGGGCACTCGCCGGCCTTCTGCAGTTTAGAGAAGAAGTCGCTATGCCTGTATGTGAACCAGAATTCGCAGCATACCAGACTGTTGGCATATTCTGGCCTGGCCAGATCTTTCAGAATACGGTCAGGGTTGAAATTAAGGGTATCTATGTGGTAGACCGGGAACTCCCCGCTCACTCCAGGGGAATACTCCCGCATGGAAAAGTCCACACCGGGGGTTAGTTTCCTGCCGTCAGCCCACATCTTCATCTTGCCCGGGAAGGTATTGATGTCGATGGTGAAATGCTGGAGGGTCACCTCGTCGGCACCGGCCTTCTGAAACTCTTTCTGCAAGTATTTGCCGGCTTTATTGGCGCCGCCGCGGGCATAGCCGCGTCCCTGGTACTTTGCAGAACTCAGTTCTTTTACGATTCTCTTGTAATGCGGCAGGTCCTGTGCAGCCAACGTAGTTGCTGCAAGGAGCAATAATATGACAGCGAGCTTTTTCATTCTGCGGTCAGAGGCTTTTTTCCATCCTGTAGCAGGTGAAGGTGTCCCCCACGATCTTTTGGCTCAAGTCAGCAGAGTAGCCTATTTGTTCATAGAATGGAATCTTGTTTTCCCGGCTTTCAAGGACAGCTGTCTTATACCCAAGTTCTTTGGCCCATTTCTCGGCTTCTCTTACAACCAAAGAGCCCAGTCCCTGATGGCGGTACTCGGGAAGGACCACGATCCTTCCCAACATGATCTTATCCTTGTCTAAAGGATACAACCTGCAGGTAGCCACCGGCAGGAAATCGTCGACAGCTACTATGTACTTTGTTTCGGGCGTGTCGTGTTGGTCGAACTCCACATCCAGCGGGATATGATGCTTGCGCGCCATAGCCTGGATACGGACGTAATAGGCGGCAGCTTGATGCGCCGTCTTGGTGGCCCGGATTATTTCCATTTAGTTCTTCTCGTAAGGGATTCCCCTTCTTTCGAGAGAAGTCTGGATTTTTACGAAGGAATTATGGGGCTCCTTCAGGGCGAACCTTCTGCCGAGGGCTTTGATGAGGGTATCGGGATTCTTTACCTTGAGGCTGTCCATAAGACGAAGGGTGTCATTGGCGGAAACCACCAGGCTCTCCCCTTTTTCAGGGTCACCGTCCCAGCCATAGCGGGTAAGGATGTATTTTCCGTTCTCTACCTTGGCAACGATACAGAATCCGTTGCTTTTGAAATATGTTGCTTCAGGACCGTTGTCCTTGAAAATGACTTTGATCTCAGGGGATCTCTGTTTTTTAACGTCAGACTTTGCCATATGAATAAATCAAGTGATTACTATTGCTAAAGGTAATGAAAATAATTAAAAGTCGGGGATTTCTCCCTGCATATAAATAACAGCCTGGCCGGTGATGTAGACGCGGTTGTCTCCGAGGGACACTTTGAGGGTTCCGCCCCTTCGAGAGATCTGTTTTGCAATCATTTCCTTCTTTCCCAGTCTCTCCGCCCAAAAAGGCGTCAGAAATGTATGGGCGCTGCCAGTGACGGGATCTTCAGGGACATCCAGTTTAGGGTAGAAACAGCGTGAGACGAAGTCGCAGTTGTCAGACGACGCGGTCATAATAAGGCCTCTGCCTTCAACCTTCTTCAAAGCATCATAATCTGGAACGAAGTTTCTCAAATCAGATTCGGAACTTACGAGGACCATCATATCGCCCCCGTCGAAATAAGCTTCCCTGGCAAGGCCTCCCGTCGCATTTACAATGCTCTCCGTCAAAGGGATGCGTTTATACTTCCCAATGGGGAAATCCATTGTATAGCCGTCCTCTCCCGCGGTTACTATGAGTTCTCCGCTGAGGGTGTCGAAGTGCATTTCGCGAGTGTCCGGATCAATGAAACTGTGCAGGACGAATGCGGTTGCAAGCGTTGCGTGGCCGCAAAGTTCCACCTCGCCGCCTGGCGTAAACCATTTTAGGTTGTAGCGTCCTGGGCCCGTCTTGACGACGAAGGCTGTCTCGGAATAATTGTTCTCTATTGCTATGGATTGCATTAGCCCTGCAGGGGGCATATCCCTGCATATCAGGACCGCGGCCGGATTTCCTCCGAAAAGCCGTTCGGTGAACGCGTCTGCTATGAACTGTTTCATCTTATGTTATAGATGCTTTGTCATTAGAGTAAAACAAAGATAACTTTTTTATGACTTTTTTCCGATATTTACACTATGAGTTCTGCGAATCTGATTTTGCATACAAAAACATTTCAGGAGTTGACCGTAGACGAACTGTATGAACTCCTCAGAGTCCGCTCAGACGTCTTTGTAGTCGAGCAGGACTGCGTCTATCAGGACCTTGACTGTGACGACCAGAAATCCATCCATCTCTGGCTGACAGACGGAGATAAAGTTGTGGCCCTTTGCAGGGTCTGCCCTGCCGGAACGCATATGGAAGAAATCTCCATCGGACGCGTCATCACAACCGAGCGCGGAAAAGGCTATGGCAAGAGGATAATGCTGGAAGGTATCAAAGCGGCGCGTCATTTCTTCAATGCAGAAAGGATAGACCTGGAGGCTCAGGAATACGCCCGCGGCTTTTACGAGCAGGTTGGTTTCAGGCAGTCGTCAGAGCCTTTCATTCTGGACGGCATCCCCCATATCAGAATGACTTGCGATAGCTTCGACTTCCTCCCTGTGCTCGAATAGGGTGCAGCCGCCCGTGTGCTCCCAACCAAGGGCGTGGGCGTCACGCAACTTTCTGAACAATGGTGAACGAAGGGCGCCTCGAATGCCTATCTCATTAACTTTTCCATCCGAGAAAGGAGAGAACGGACAAGGCTCCGCAGCTCCGTCAGGGCCTATGTGGAAGAATCCCCTTCCCGAGGCAAGGCATCCGCCGAGTTCCTTCTCGTCTCCAGGGAACGAGAGGAATATGATGTCGTCGTATTGCGACCGGCGCAATTCCATTATTTGCTCCATTTCGGCCACGTGAACGTCTTCCAAGGCCAGATGCTCGGTTCCTGCTTCCGCGGGGACGTATTCCACGTAAAAAAGGATTTTGCAGCCGAATTTACGCAGCATATCGATGAACTCTGCGGAGGTGACCTGTCTGTAGTTCTCGGTGGTGACTGTAATGCTGGCTCCGAAGAACAAATCTTCTTCCTTGAGCATCTCCATAGATTTGACGGCTCGTCGGAAGACCCCCTGACCGCGACGCGCATCAGTGCCGATTGCCGTCCCTTCTATGCTGATGACAGGGACCATATTGAGATGCTCCTTGAAGAATCCGAGATAAGTGCCTCCTATGAGAGTGCCGTTTGTGAACACCGGGAAAATCATATCCCTTACTTCGGATACTGCTTCCAGTATGTCAGGGCGCGTCAGGGGTTCTCCTCCGGCAAGCAGGGAAAAGTTTATGCCTAGTGAGGCGGCCTCAGTGAAAATGGCTTTCCATTGCTCCGGCGGAAGCGTTTCCTTTGCAGGAGCGCCCTCGTCTGAGGCTATTCCGTTGGAGCGGGCATAGCATCCCTTGCAATGCAGGTTGCAGGTGGTGGCGATACTGCTGATAAGGAACGGCGGTACATCCAGGCCTTCCTGGTCCAGGACAGCCTTGCGTCGTTTTTCCGAACGAGTGAAGAGCCTCTGCATACGCCAGGCGAACTTGGCCTCCCTGGGATTGGACAACACATTCTTGTATGCCTTGGCCATTATGTTGCGTATGCTGCCGCTCATATAGGCGGCCAGATTCAGTTCTGACATCGCGATAGATTTGTTCGCCACGATAATAATGATTATTTTTGAATTTATATAAAGATATCTATCCGGCTATGAAAAGATTTTCATTGTTACTGTTTATTTCTACATTACTTCTTGCCTCCTGCAATAAGATTGAGACTGTCCCGGTTGCCGGCGCTCCTGATATTCCCGTGGCCCCGTATGCCGCTTTTGCAGAGGGCCTCATAAACGACATAACCCCCGAAGGCTGGGTGCGGGAAATACTGCTCAGGCAGAAAGACGGCCTGACAGGGCACCCGGAGGCAATGTCTTATCCCTTTGACAGTTGCTGCTGGGCAGGAAACCTAGAAATGAGCAAGAACCCCCATTACTGGGGCTCGGACTGGTGGCGTTTCGAGCAGTCTGCATATTACGTCGACGGCTTCAGCCGTCTCGGATATGTACTGGACGACGAGGAACTTATGGCTAAAGGCAAGGCCAACGTGGACTATGTCCTGGACCATCCCCTGCCCCCTCAGCCAGGCTACGTGTTCGACGAATCCACCTTCAGGGGCTTTGGAGGACCAGCCCAGATAGAGAGGCGCAAGATCATAGCCGCGGCCGGCCGTCCCGAAGGGCGCCTTGGCCGTGAAGGCGAATCCATGGGCTGGCCTTTCGCAGTGTTCTTCAGGACCATGAAGACCTATTATGAAGCAACTGGCGACCCCAGGATTCCGGTTGCCCTGGAGAAGAACTATCTGACCTATACACCCGAAGAACTCAGCGAGGGCCGTTACATTATCAATATCGAAGGAATACTGTGGACATATGCACTTACCGGCAACCCTAAACTGCTGGAACTTGCAGAAGCAGTATGGGCCCTGGTTCCCAACAATATGCAGCAGTACCTGAGCGACAGGCCTATGACCGGCCACGGCGTAACCGTCTGTGAAACCCTTAAACTTCCGATGCTCCTATATGCATTCACGGGAAAGGAAATCTACAAGGAAGCCGCTTTGAAGGGAGACCAGAAGATGGAAGACCTTAATATGCTCATTGACGGCATTATCTCCAGTTCTGAAGGACTCGCCGGTGTAGATCCGCTTGCCTCCCACGAGACTTGCGACATATCTGATTATACCTGGACAATCGGGTATTATCTGATGGTGACAGGAGACGCTGCATTCGCCGACCGTCTTGAAAGAGCCATCTTCAATGCCGGATTCGGAGCCGTCACAAAGGATTTCAAGGCAATGCAGTATTTCTCCTGCCCCAACCAAATCCTCTGCACCGGTTCTTCCAATCATAACGAATACAAGAAGGCCAAGACCTGGATGGCCTACAGGGCTGCCCATGAGGTTGAGTGCTGCATCGGCAACCTTCACAGATATTTCCCTAATTTCGCCTCAAGGATGTGGATGAAGGACAAGAACGGCCAGCCTGTAGCCGCCCTCTACGGCCCATCGTCAGTAGTATATGACCTGGGTGACGGAGTCACGGTCAAGATCCAGGAAATCACCAACTATCCCTTCGAAGAGGACATCCGATTCAAGTTCACCTTCTACCAGGACGGTAAAGTCTCCAGGAAACCTCACCAGATGGATTTCACATACAGGGTGCCGGGTTGGTGCAAAGCATTTGAAAAACAGGGATTCCAGACTGTCAGCAAGGCTTGGAAGAGCGGTGAGACGTTCAAAGTAAGTTTCCCCATGGAGGTTGAGTTCGTGAAGAATGCCGTTCAAGGAGAAAGCGTGGTTTATGGCCCGTTGACCTTCACTTATGCCATCCCCGCAAACTGGGAGGTGGATACCAAGGTGTACGATTACCTCGCCGGAAAGGAATCCAAGAATCCGGATTTCGTCAACTGGAACATAACCCCTTCCGCCAAATGGAATTACGCCATACGCAACGCCGACCTGGACAAAGCCAGGCTGATCAGGAAAAAAGCCAAGGGCTTCCCGTTTGACCTGGACAATGTTCCTGTCAAAATCAGAATACCTGTAGCAGGAGTAAAAGACTGGGATTACGACGTGGTTCCAAGCAAACCTTATGATGGCCAGCGTTTCACCCAGTGGACTGACGAGCCATTATATGACAGAAACGGCAAGCCTGCAGAGGATGGCGGTTATGTAAAGTTCAACGGAGAGCTGGTTCAACTTCTCAGGGCTGGCGCAATGAAATACTATGTAAATCCTGAAGGCAATTACGGCAGGGTCCGCGATGCCTACAACGAACTGTTCCAGAAAGACGGCAAATGGTATTGCAGCTGGGAAATGGAGGATGCATACATCACTCCCCCTCTGCCGCAGACAGTCGTTCCCGAAGAAGGCAGCGAGACTTTCATCGAGCTGGTACCTTACGGCGCATCAACCATCAGGCTTACAGTATTCCCGGAGATTTAACTTATTCTGAAGCATTTAACAGTGAATCCATTTTCGCAAGGCAATACAGCAAGCGCCATATTTATACTGGCCCTGGTCATAGCATCAGGTCTTTATCTGAGCAGGTTCAAAGTCAAGGGAATATCCCTGGGTACGTCGTGGATATTGTTCATGGGAATTCTCCTGGGTCATTTCGGCCTCAGGATCAATCCCACGATGCTGGAATTCATCAAGGATTTCGGCCTTATACTATTCGTCTTCGCGATAGGTCTCCAGGTGGCACCCGGCTTTTTCCGCTCTTTCCGGAAAGACGGCCTGTCTATGAACCTGCTGGCCGTGGCTCTTGTTGTCCTGGCAGTCCTGACAACGTATCTCATTCATCTTTTAAGCGGAGAGGACCTGGGCATTATGACAGGCATCATGTCCGGTGCTGTTACCAATACGCCAGGATTGGGTGCCGCACAGCAGATGCTGTCTGACGCAACCTCATCTTCCTCTGAATTGGCAGGTGCTACTTACGGGATTGCTTCCGCTTACGCCGTAGCCTATCCGCTGGGAGTTTTGGGAGCAATAGGTGTCCTGATGCTCTCCAAAGCTCTTTTCAAAGTAGATTTTGCGAAAGAAAGCGAGTTGGCCTCGTCAGGCGACAACAATGATTCGAACGCTTTCCGCCTTGCCTGCAAGGTGGAGAATCCCGCTTTGTTCGGCAAGACAGTCCACGATTTAGTCGGTGAGGAAAACGCAGACCATTTTGTCATCACCAGGATGATGCGCGGCGACAAAGTGTTCTTCCCTGATATGGATCTTCCGCTTCAGGAAGGTGACAAGCTCCTCATCGTAACTGACATCCTTCACAAGGATAAGGTGCCTATCATATTTGGCGAAGAGTATCCGGTAGATATGAACGAGTGGGAGCGTAAAGGCACGAAACTGGTTTCCAGCCGTCTTTCAGTAACAAAGTCTTCTATTACCGGAATGAGTCTGCGTAAGCTGGACATACGCCGCAAATACGGTGTTTCAGTGTCCAGAATCCTTCGTGCGGGAATAGACCTTCAGGCCGATGCGGACCTTATCCTTCAAGTGGGCGACAGCCTCAAGGTGGTAGGCTCGCAGGAAGGGATCGCCCGCCTTGCAAAGCTGGTGGGCAATGAGCCGGAATCGCTTCATAAGCCCAACCTGGTGCCTATTTTCATAGGAATCGCATTGGGCGTAGCGCTGGGTATGGTTCCCATTCATTTTCCGTCAATTCCGCAGCCGCTCAAACTGGGTCTTGCGGGCGGGCCGCTAATCGTGGCCATCCTGCTTGGGCACTTCGGCCCACAGCTGAGGATCAACACCTATACGGCGCTGAGCGCCAACCTTATGATTCGCGAAATAGGCATTTCGCTGTTCATGGCCGCAGTGGGACTGGGCGCCGGCGAGACTTTCGTAGCCAGCGTGGTAGGCGGAGGATATATGTGGATACTGTACGGAGCAATCATCACTCTGGTGCCGATGACTATAGTCTCCCTGGCAGCCCGATACCTGTTCAAGATGGACTTTTTCAAGATATGCGGTCTGCTGGCCGGAGGCACCACGGACCCGGCTTTGCTGTCTTTTTCTGAACAGATGTACGGCAGCGGAAGGATTGCGGTAAACTATGCTACGGTATACCCTCTGACAATGTTTCTGCGCGTTGTTTCAGCACAGGTAATGATAATGATGATGCTTTGATGCGCGGCTAACTCTTCGGCATCATCCTGATGGCCATCATAGTAAGGTCGTCACTCTGCTCTGAATCACCTACGAACTCATTTACCGCGGTGGTCATATGGGCTATTATATCTGCAGAGGTTGTTCTTTCTTCAATCCCTGAGAGGTTCTCCAGAACCCTTTCTTCCGCAAATAGTTCTCCTCCGGCTCTGGTAGCCTCGGTAAGACCATCCGTATAAAGGAACAGTATGGTTCCCGGGGAAAGAGTGGCCTTCTGGAGAGAATAATCCCAGTCAGGCACTATACCGACAGGAACGTTAGCGTCAACGTTAAGAACTTTAGGCTTGCCGCCAGAGATTACGACGGGTGCATTGTGACCTGCGTTGCAGTACTTCAATACCTCTGTATCAAGGTCGAGGACACCCACGAAAAGTGTGACGAACATCATGCTCTCATTCCTGGCCGCCATCGAAGAATTAATGGAAGAAACAATCTTAGCCGGGTTGTTCTCTGAGTTGGAAAGCGTCCTGAACAACGAACTCATCACGGTCATCACCAAAGAGGCGGGTATTCCCTTTCCGGACACGTCACCTACGCAGAAGAATAGTTTGCCATCCCTTATGCGGAAGTCATACAAGTCGCCTCCTACCGCTTTGGCAGGCGTCAGGCAGCCGTATATGTCTATGTCGTCCCTTTCAGGGAATGCCGGCCACGTCATAGGCAGCATAGACATCTGGATGTTACGTGCCACTCCGAGTTCTCTTTCCATAGATGCTTTCTGGGCAGTGGTTTCTGTCAGCTCCCGAATATGTTTGGAAAGGGATTTCTGCATATTGTCGAATGAGTCGCGCAGAAGCCGCAGTTCATCGTGAGTCTTTATCCTTGGGAGTTTGGTGTCGAAGTTGCCTTGAGCCACTTCCTGGGCAGAATCGGCCAGTTGTATGAGCGGAACCGATGCTTTCTTGATGGAACGCTTGCAGGTGAAGAAGACTATCAACAGCCCCAGGAGAATCATAAACAGGATCAATGCTCCGTAAAGGAAACTGGGTTTCAGTACGCGTTTGGCGGGAACGACTATGCCCATGGACCATCCGGAATCCAACAAAGGTGCGTAATACACGTCAGATTTGACTCCGTCCATCATAACGGCTATTTCTCCGCTCTCCCCTGCTCTCATTGAGTCTCCAAGCATCTTGTACTGCTTAGCTCTCTTACTGGGGATATAATCGTAGAAATTGGTCTGGAGTATGCGGCTCTCATCCGGATGCGCTATGAAATCTCCGTCAGGACCTATGATAAATGAATAAATCGTAAGGTCCGTGTCTATAGTCTTCATATCCAGGAACGGAGATTCTTCGTTCTCTTTCCTGATGCTCTCTTCAATCTGGAGAGACAGTTCTTCAAGGGAAATGTCTGCTCCGAAGACTCCTGCCAATATCCCTTCAGGCTGCTTGTATACCTGGCGGGCGAAGGTGCACAGGACCGTTCCGGCCCCATCATTGTCTAGGTATGGATTGGACCATACTCCCTGGGCAGATTCCAGCCCTTGCATGTACCACTCGGCATTGAAGTAGTCGTGAGAAGCAGAGCCGATTTCCTTCATCACAATACTGTCTCCGGTATTCAGGGCGTAAGGCTCGTACCAACGGCCCTTTTCCGGGAAGAAATCAGGCACGAAAGCAATTCCACAACCGTAAATGTGCCTGTTTGTGTTCAACTCGTATTCCAGGGTCTCAGTTACGACGTCAGGGGTTGTAATATGCCAGGAGAGTTCGTCTATGATGTTATCAGCTGAAACTTCCACCTTGCTCATGATCATTGCCATGTTTCCACGGGCCTTGTCCATTATGTCAGAATAATGTGCCTTTGAGAATACAAACATTCCGGCGGCCGCCAATATGAATACGAACACCGCGATGATTGTCATTGTAACCAGCACTGTCAAAACGACATTCCGGCTTAACCGGTCGGAAAAAGATTCTATCTTTCTGCTCATTTAGAAGGTGGATTGTTATCACCAAATATAAATAATAAAATATATATTTGTAAATATGAAACGATTATGTGTTGTCCTTTCCTTGTTGTTGACAGTGACAGGCTGCTTCTCTTCTAAAAGCCTCGAAAAGAGTGCGGTGGAGTTGTGCAGGCATATTCCTGACACTGACAATCTGAAGGAATCCCAGAATTATCTTGCTGAAGATTATTACTCTTCTTTGCAAGAAATGTTGGCTCTGGATGATTTCACTCCGGTTCTGCATCAATGGGAATTCTGGTTTACGGCAGCCGATGGCAGCGCAGTATCCAAGAACGAATGCATAGTCAAGGAGATTGTCCCTATCGACGACACTCACGCCAAGGCAGTTGTCCTTGTGCAGCCTTCGGATTCCGACTACAAGGCTGAAGAACATACCCTGATGATGGAAAGAACAGACGGAAAATGGCTTCTGGCTGACTATGACGATACCAGGGCGGCCACGCTCCGTTACATAGACAATTATCGTAAGGAAAAAGAAGTCATAGACGTCATAAGCGAGTATCTGGTAAAGGAAATCGGCGCCAACTATCTGCAAGGTGACATCTGCATCCCGGTAATAATGACCGTTGCCTCCGAGGAGGATGACCCTTCACATGCCCGGATCTGGGGTGATTTCTGGGTTGACTGGTACACTCAGTCCGCCGACACTTTGAAGACAGTTTCCGGAGGCAACCACTCCGGATGCATCTCTTTGGAAAAGAACGACGGGAAACTGACTGTCACAGGCTTCGAGCAGACTGCTGACGGTGCGGACAACCTCCCAAGTGCCAAGCGTATCTTCGGTACTCACTATGACGTATTCCATAACATTCATTCCAACCAGGATGTCCGCGATGCCTGTCGTAAACTGGCTGTTCAGAATTATTGCAAAAAGAATGGTATTTCAGCAAGGTATTATCAGGATTATGGCTGGCCGGCCATTGATATGTCCCAATAGATTATTTCTAAACTATTTATAATTATGTTAAAATTACGTACTCTCTCCAGACTGGCTTTGATTTCGGCCTTGTCTGTAATTATCATCCTTCCTGCTGGAGCCCGCAAGACTCGTCAGCAGGAGCCCCCTACCCCCAAATACGTTTTCTTTTTGATAGGTGACGGAATGGGAATCAATCAGGTTTATGGAGCCCAGAACTATAACCAGGTAACTGGTGACGGCCCCAAGTTCATAAACTTCACACAGTTCCCTGTCCGTACTTTCGTCACCACATTCTCCTCGTCGAGCCTTGTGACAGACTCTGCCGCCAGCGGTACAGCATTGTCATCGGGAATCAAGACTTACAACAACGCCATAGGCGTGGATCCTGACCACAAACCCGTCAACAGCATCTGCGTATGGGCTCATAATAAAGGATTCGGTACAGGTGTCGCCACCAATGTGGGAGTCAATCACGCTACCCCTGCCGCTTTCTACGGTCACGCCGACCATAGGAACGAGTACGAAAAGATAGCCGATCAGCTTATTGAGTCCGATTTCATAGACTTTGCCGCCGGCGGAGGTTTCCTTACCGAGACAAGGAACACAGATCATACCGGCCAGTATTTCGAAGACAAGGCCCGCGAAGCAGGAATTACCGTGCTTCACGGCCAGGATCAGTTCCGCAACCTTGCCAATCATAACGGACGCGTAATATGCTTCGCCAAGGATCCTTCCCGGACTGAACTCGGCTTTACTATGGACCATCAGAGCGGTGAGACAGAACTGTCCGATTTCGTACGTGCCGGAATCGACTATCTGTATGGTCACTTCAGCAAGAAAGGCTTCTTCTTCATGATTGAAGGAGGTCAGATTGACGGAGCCGGGCACAACAATGACGCTATCTGCAACATCAAGGAGATAAACGCTTTTCACGATGCAATAGACGTTGTCCTTGCCTTTTATGACAAGCATCCCGACGAGACCCTCATTCTGATAACAGCCGACCACGAGACTGGCGGTCTGGAGTTAGGAGACAATTACATCATGCATCCCGAGCGCCTTGCCGTACGCAAATACAGCGAGGAGGAGATAAACAAGAGGTTCAGGGTTCTGGCCGGAATAGGCGAAGACAGAAGGCCCCTTCCCAACCGCCGCGTTCCTACCTGGGATCAGGTCAGGGACTTCCTTAGGGAGTATGTCGGCCTTTGGGGTGCCGTTGAAGTAACCCCGGACCAGGAGGCTCATTTCAGGGAGCTTTACCACAGGGCATTCAACATGAACCAGGTAGAAGAGGTACAGGCTCTCTATTCAGTGAGCAACAGGATAGTGTCCGATGCCATCAATTACGCCGACAAGCAGGCCGGCTATATCTGGACTCATGGAGGCCACACCGGATCGCCTGTAGGACTATATGTCAAAGGCGCCCGCGCAGTGGAATTCAACAACTGCACTGACAACACCCTGATCCCGCAATTCATCAAAAGGATCGCAAAGTATTGATTGCTTTCAGACAATAAAAAAAGAAGACCGAGTTGGGCTCGGTCTTCTTTTTTTATGATAAGTCAGTATTAGTTCATCTTCTTGAGTGCAGGTACAGGAATCTGTGAAGGTGAGTATCCTGTAGCCTTTCCGAATACTGAGAAGTCGAGAACGCTGAGAGATGTTCCCTTGGGCCAGTCAACTATTGTCAGGCGGACGTAACGGCACTCGACGGGCTTGATCTCGTCGAAGGTAACGTTCCTTGAACCGGTGTTCTTAGACTTGTCAAGAACCAACTGGAAGTTCTCTCCGTCCATTGAGGTCTCGATCATATACTTGAATACAGGAAGGGTAGGTGCGCCGCCGCGGCCGAAGCCACCGCCGAATCCGCCGCCTCCGCCGAACAGAAGACGGGCTCCGTCAACCTGGAAGGTCTGTACCCTGTCGCGGTCAACTGCAGGTGAAAGGCAGATGGTGAGGGTAGGATTCACATCGCCATCCTCGGGCTCCCACCAGGTTGCGGTAGAGTTGTCGAGTGCGTACTCAGGTCCTCTTCCGGGCTTGAATGTGGAAGCAACCCTTGCTGCGCCAGGTGAACCTCCACCTGTGCTCCTTGTGGTCTTGCCTACTGATACGATGAGGGAACCGGAATCACCCTTGGTAGGATCCTTTACTACGCCGGGAGCCCACTGAGGAGTGTCGGTAACGTTGCAGACAAGGTTGCCGTTGGCGTCAACAGTTACGCGGTCCATACCGATACGGCGTCCGCCGCTGCGGAGAACCACTGTGTAGAACTGCCAGATGTTTCCGTCAGGACCGGTTACCATACTTCCGTGTGCGGGTCCGGTAACGATACCGTCGGTGCGGCGGAGCAGAGGGTTGTTGGATGCATACTCGTAAGGTCCCTCGACGTTCTTTGACTTGTAATATCCCTCGGCATATGTCCTCCACTGTGTTCCGGATGCGGAATACTGGAGATAGTATGTTCCGTTGTACTTGTAAACCCAAGGTCCCTCGATCCAGGCTACGTCGGGGAACTCGTTCTGCTCTCCCTGACGCTCCCAGATATGGTCGGGATTGAAGCTGAAGTGATGGGTGACGGGGCCTACGAACTGAGTGATGTCGTTAGGGTCGAGCTTGACAGAATAGATACCGCTGATAGCCATACCGGGCCAGAAGAGGTAGGGCTGGTTGTTCTCGTCTACATAGATATGAGGGTCGAATCCCTGGCTCCAGCCGTGCTCGCGGTCGGGTGTGCCTTTCCACTGTCCGAGGACTGTGTAGGGTCCCAGAGGATTGTCAGCAACCCATACGTTCATGCTGTTACCAGTCATGTAGAACTTGCCGTTGTAAGGGCATACGTCAGGAGCTACAGGAACACCTGCCACATAATGATACTCCCAGTTGAGCATGTCAGAAGATACCCAGCATCCGCCACCGGTGCAGAACATGTAGTATTTGCCTTCCCACTTGAAGACGCTCACGTCTCCAGAGGCGCTTCCCTGTCCCACTTCCATAGGAAGAGGGTTGCAGTAGCGTGCATCTTTGCCCAGAGTCTGAGCATTAAGCATACTTGCCGAGAAGAGTACGGCAACTGCCAAAAGGATTAATTTTTTCATAAGTATGAATAATTAGTATGGTTATTAATTATTTTCAAGTAAAAACAAAGGTAATAAATTAATTTATTAAATATGAAGTCATAAAAATAAATAGTTAATATAAGGTTGGCGGAACAGGCAGGCGCTTCCTTTTTCCATTGTCAGTTACTGTATAATATACTCCGTTCTCAATCAGCAAGGCCCTGCTGCGGCCTTTTCTCCGATTGACTGCATTGTCTACGTTAACGTCTATCACACGGCCATCCATAAATGATTTCACGCTGCGGAAAATAGTATGACCTACGATAATATGGTCAACACCATAACGGGTGCGGAGCAGGTCCACTGTATCGGAAGATACGGGGTGACGGTTGGCACCTTTCAACACAAGTCCCCTGAACCAGATGGGACCATAAGTTCCGTATAGGAAATCAAGGGTGTCGTTCTGCGCCCTCCTTTCTCTATTTGGCGTGAAAAGGGCGTTGCTTATCTTTTCATTCACTTCAGGAACAGGAAGGTTCCAGTCATAAAACTCCTTTCCAAGTCCGGCGTGAACATATATGTCCCGTCCCAAAATGCTTATCGCATTCCAACTGGCTATCCAGCGGCCCAGCTCGGAATCCGGACCTATCAGATCCTTGTACTCCATACCCAGGATACCCGGCAGAATCTTGTACTTGGGCTCTGCATACCGCATATCTCCAGCTGCTTCCATCGTCTCGTGGTTCCCGAGAATCATTACTACGGATCCTCCGGCATCTGCCGCTTCCTGCTGCAGCTTATAGAAAAGCCAGTATATAGCAGTCACGTCCTTACCCCTGTCGGCAATGTCGCCAATGACCACGAGGCGGCCGTCACCGAAAGCCCATCGCAAGTCATCGTCTATTACCTGGTTTCCATGAAGCAGGTCGATCACGCAGTCAAGACGCCCGTGAGGGTCTGACATGACGAAAGTCCGATCAGGAATGTCCGGCTGTCTCCACTCCTGCCTTGCAAAGGGCCGCAAGGTAACCTCGAAGGGATACCTGCCCCGGTGGTCGGTAACCTGGAAAGTGAAGCCTTCCGGCAGTTGAGTGCGCTGCTTTATGGAGATGTTTCCCTGGACATCGACCTCTATAACCTTGACGAAGTCTGAACCGTACAGGATATAAGGGCCGTCAGCCGAAAGACTGTCCTGCTGGATTGCGGGCGAAACTGCAAAAGCAGCAGGCGCTGAAAGCGCGAAGGCGAATACGAATGCCCATAGAAGGGCCAGAATCTTTTTCATATAGACAAATGTAATGTTTTTAGTTTTTGATGAAATGACTATCTTTAACAAAATGGATTATGAAACTACTTCTATTATCAATCATTCTTTCAATTGCCCCCATCACTGACGGGGATATATGGAATCTTCCCCCGCTCAAGCCTGAAACGGGGTTGTACACCAGTGACTGGGATAATCTGAGCAGGTATTACAATGTCCCCGAATGGTGGAGGGACGCAAAACTGGGAGCCTGGTCGCATTGGGATCCTCAGTCTGCCGCTGAAGACGGAGACTGGTACGCCCGCGGGATGTATATGCAGAATTCCCCCCAGTACAAGTATCATCTGGAACATTACGGGCACCCCTCCGAATATGGCTACAAAGACCTCTGCAATGACTGGGTCATAGACTTGTGGGACCCTGACGACCTGATGCAGCTTTACATACGTATGGGTGCCAGGTACTTCCTTGCGATGGGCAATCACCACGACAATTTCGACTGTTGGGATTCTGCCTATCAGCCCTGGAACTCGGTGAACGTGGGTCCCAAGAAAGACATCGTGGGAATATGGAAGGAGACCGCGCGGAAATACGGAATGCCTTTCGGAATAGGTTTCCACGCCACTCCGGCAAGGACTTACGGCCAGTTTATGCCCGTCAGGTTCCGCAGCGACAGAAGCGGCCCTTATCAGGGTGTACCATACGACGCCTACCTGACCAAGGAGGACGGAGAGGGCAAATGGTGGGAAGGCCTCGACCCCAAGGACTTGTACGGCCCGGAGCACCACGACGGCCGCAACTCCCTTGAAACGCCATTCGCAGACCAGTTTATGTGGAGAGTGGACGATGCCATCAGGAAGTACCAGCCCGATATGATTTATTTTGACGAGCACGCCGGAGACTCCCAGATAGACCTCGGCATCAATATGGGCCTGGGCCGCTTCACACCCCAGATATTGGAAAACTTTTACAATATAGCCCTGGAGCGTGAAGAAGGCAACCGCCAGGTCGTGGCCACTTTCAAGGGCGTCGGCGGGAGATACGACAGTTTCCAGAACAATCCTGAACTGCTCCCCCTGGTTGACAGGAGCCTCGTAAAGAGCACCGAATTCTTCACCGAAGACCAGATAATGGCCTTCCCTTTCCAGACTGAAGTAAGCCTTCAGGAATGGCACTATATGCAGGGCGCTCCTTACCGCAGCGCGGCCGAGATAATACTGCGTCTTATGCAGAACGTGTCCAGGAACGGATCTCTCCTGCTCAATATAACCCAGAGAGGAAGAGGCAACATAGACGACGAGGCCAGGCAGATCTGCGAGGACATAGGAGTCTGGATGAGAACCAACGCAGAGGCCGTCTACGGTTCCAGACCCTTTGATACCTGGGGCGACGAGAACGTCCTTTTTACAAGGAACAACGGCAGGATATATGTCACGCTCATAGACTGGGACGGGAGCGAAAAGCTGATAGAGCAACTGGCTTCCGGTTCTGCCTCAGTCAGCAAGATCAGGAAAGTGAGAATCTTGGGAGACAGGACAAAGGTCAAGTTCAAGCAGACTCCGGAAGGGTTGAAGATTTACACCAAGAAGCCTCTGAAGAAGACAAAAGGCATTTCTGATGAAGAGCTGGCAAAGGGTTTCAAGGTGATTGAAATCAGACACACCAAAGGATGGTTCAACGACGACGACCGTTCTGTCAGCACCATTGGCTGGGACCGCAAAGTCAACCTTGGTACTGGAGACTATAACAATGACCTTTATTTCACAGATAACCCCGGTGACGAATGGAGCACCGTCTTCAACGGAAGATCTGTAACCCTCATCTCCCCTACTGGTAAGGATTATGGAAAGATGAAGGTGGAGATTGACGGAAAGGACTGCGGCGTTGTGGACCTTTCAGTTTCAGACGCTAGGAAAGCCCAGCAGAGTGTATTCAAATCCCGTAAACTCAGGAAGGGTTCCCATTCCATCAAAATAACCAGTGTGGACGGCACCGCTGCAATTGATGCGTTGATTGTCAAATAATTTTCACTTTTTTTGAAATATCGCTTGCGATATAAAAAGTAAGTGTTATATTTGCATCGTGAACGATATAAATTAACTGTAAAATTATAATACTTATGGACAAACAGAAATCAATCGCAGCGCTTCAGGCCTATGCAACCGGCCTCGCCGCACAGTCACTTCAGCACAAGACAGTAGGTAAGATTTTTGCAGACCAGGGCTTTGGCAAACTTGGTGAAAAGTATGCCGAGCACGCAGCAGAAGAGATGGCCTGGGTAGACCAGTTCATCGAGCGCATCCTCGACCTCGGTGGCACTCCTCAGGTAGAAGTTGCTCCGGCTATGCCCGTCATCACAGATCCCGTAGCCTACATCAAGGCAGACCTCGCAGTTTCTCACGAGCAGGTTCCCATCCTTCAGAAGCTTGTCCTCTCCCTTCAGGACGACTTCAAGACCTATGACATTCTCAGGGCTTACGCTCTTGACGAGGAAGAAGATATGTTCTGGAGCGAGACCCAGCTGGACCTCATCGAGAAGATCGGTCTTCAGAACTGGCTCATAAAACAACTTTAAAATAGAAAGATCATGGCTAGAATATACGATTTCAAGACACGCAACAACAAGGGCGCAGAAGTAGACCTTGCACAGTATGAGGGCAAAGTCCTGATGATAGTAAACACAGCCTCCAAGTGCGGCTTTACCCCTCAGTACGACGGACTTGAGGCCCTGTACCAGAAATACAAGGACAAGGGACTGGTGATAGTAGGATTCCCCTGCGACCAGTTTGCAGGCCAGGAGCCTGGCAGCAATGAGGAGATTGCCGAATTCTGCCGCATCAACCACGGAGTCACTTTCCCCCTGATGGCCAAGACCGAAGTCAACGGAGCCAACGCGGAGCCTGTTTTCGAGTATCTGAAGGCTCAGGCCCCTGCCGAGGAGTACAACGGACTTAAGGCCAAGGCAGCCGCCAAACTCTTCAAGAAGATAAGCAAGAGCGTGGAAAAGGACAGCGACATCAAGTGGAATTTCACAAAGTTCCTGGTGAATCGTGACGGCACTGTCATCAATCGCTACGCCCCCACCACCACTCCTGAGGAGATTGAGAAAGACCTTGAAGGAATGCTATGATAAAGGAAGAATTCCGACTGGACAACCAGCTTTGCTTCAGGCTCTACACCGCTTCACGCCTTCTCACGCAGGCATATCACCCTCTGCTCTCGGAGCACGGGCTGACATATCCGCAGTACCTTGTACTGCTGGTCCTGTGGGAGAAGGACGCGCAGCCGGTGAATGATATAGCAAAGAGGCTGTTTCTCGAGACCAACACGGTCACTCCCCTGCTTAAACGAATGGAAAGCGAGAACCTTCTGGTCCGCGCCAAGGGCGAGAAAGACGCCCGTCAGATCATAGTCTCCCTTACGGCCAAGGGCAAGGCTCTCCAGAAGAAACTGGCCGATGTCCCGGCGACGGTAGGCAATGCAGTTGCTTGCGACAGCGTCACGCCAGAAATGGCGCCCGAGCTGTTCAGGATGCTGGACGACATCATAGACAAACTTGACAGAAACTGAAAAGTTTTCAACCCCGCAGGTAAGATTCCCTTTCTTCCTGCGGGAATTTTTCTATTGCATAGCGCAGCATCGTGCGCGGCATGGTCTTATATCTCGGATCCAGATAATCCGTCAGCGCTTTCTTATCCTTCTTGCCGGCTTCACGCAAGAGCCATCCAACCGCCTTGTGAATGAGGTCATGCTGGTGATGCAACAGTATGTCGGCAATGGCAAAGGTATCTTCCAGTTGGCCGTGACGTATGAAAGTCATGGTGCTTACTATGCCTATGCGCTGCTCCCAGATTGTCTTTCCATTGCGCGCGAGATGGTACAGTATCGACCTGTCCTTGTCAAGAAGCCACTCCCCCAACAACGGGTAGCAGGACAGATCCACCAGATCCCAGTTGTTGATACGGTCTGTGTGGGACAAGTAGAAATCTACGTACTCCTTTTGCTTTCCAACTTCTTTCTTGGAGTGAGAGAATAATTGTACGAGAGTAAGAAGGGCTGCCAGACGTATCTCATGATACTCGCTAGAGATGCATTCTTCTAATTCCTCGAAACCGGTCTTCGACCAGCAGTGCTTGACCACTTTCCTTGTAACCGGGACTTTGATTCCCAGGAACTTGTCCCCTTCGCCATACTGGCCTGGACCGGTCTTGAAGAAGCGCGAAAGCCCTTCGACCTGCGAAGGGTCTGCGTTCGAAAGCATCTCTTGGTGCAACTGGTTCATCAAGCTACGCTTTTTCCCCTTTGAGGATGACCACGTTCATCCGTTCAACTTCAATTTTCTCCCACACTCCGCCTGTCACGTAAGGCTCGCAGGCCAAATATGCGTCCAGTTCTTCCCTGTCCTTGAATTCAGTTACAAGCAGGGATCCTTTCATCTTTCCTTCATCGTCAAGAAGGCCTCCTGCACAGATGATGTGTGCGCCCATCTCTGCCATCTTCTCCAAATGACGGGGACGGACCTCCATCCTCCTGTCAAGTTTGCCTTCGCCGTCGTAAGCTGTGATTACAAATTGCATTGCACAAATATTTTAATAATTCCTTACGCAAATATAATAATTCCTATCTTTACAATATGAAACGCATCATAACCACACTTACTCTCTGCTTAGCCCTCATAGGGTGTTCCGGAAATATTGTAAAGATAGATACACCGCAAGGAGAATTGACCCTTACTGCATTGAATGACAACGCCGTAAGAGTCCAGTTGTCAGGCAATCTGCAAACCCCTGAACTTCAAGAACTGGTTTATGTCCAGAAGGTCAGAGCGCCCAAGTTCAAGATAAAGGACACAGAGGCTGGAAAGGTATACTCCCTTAAAGGAATATCCGTGAGCTACAATCCCCAGAATGACATATTGTCTTTCTGCGATGAATCCGGTAAAGAAATCCTGAAGGAGTCTTCCCGTTCCATAAAGGAATCATCAGTCTCCGGCGTGGCTTGTTATGACGTCACGCAAAGCTTCGAGTCTCCGAGCGATGAGCATCTGTACGGCACCGGGCAGTTCCAGGACGGTTTCCTGAACATCCGAGCCCTTCCCAGAAGGCTTACCCAGGTGAACAGCCAGATTGCAGTGCCTATGATTTTGTCCAGCAAGGGATACGGCCTGTTGTGGAACAACTACGGTCTCACAGATTTCAATCCCCTTCCCAACACCATCGAACTGCGCCCTGTGCAGACAGATTCAGACGGAATGATGGTAAACGCTACCGGCACCCAGGGGAACAGGAGGGAAATGCGTTTCAATTCTGTATTCGAACAGACTCTGGAAGTGCCCGAGGACGGCACCTACGCCCTTCTCCTGGATATGGGACAGTCGATGTCAAGGAAGCAATACCTGTCAATTGACGGAGACGTGGTAATAGACATCACCAATACCTGGCTGCCTCCCACCACATCCACCTTCGTGAAATTGACTAAGGGAACACATAGCCTGGAAGTCAACGGTGTGCGTGGCGACAAGCCAAAGCTCTACTGGGGAAAGGCCGGCAATACCACCACCTTCCATTCACCAGTAGCCACCGCGCTGGATTTCACCGTCTTTGCAGGAGATGCGGACGAATGCATCGCTTCTTACCGTAAACTCACCGGCGAGGTTCCCGTAATGCCTGAATGGATGTTCGGATACATCCACTGCCGCGAGCGTTACAGTTCTTCTGACGAAATCCTGGAGAATGCCGAGGGTTTCAAGAGCAGGAACATCCCCCTGGACGTCATCGTTCAGGACTGGCAGTGGTGGGGCAAGTACGGCTGGAACGCCCTTCGCTTCGACGAGGACCATTACCCCGATCCCAAGGCTCTTACCGACGCCTTGCACAAAGACAACGTTCACCTGATGCTCTCAGTATGGTCCAAGGTTGACAGAAACAGTGTTGTGGGTAAAGCGCTGGAAGAAAACGGTTACTATATTGACGGAACTGACTGGATTGATTTCTTCAATCCCGACGCTGCAGCGTATTACTGCCAGAACTTCCTGGATAGCCTCGGCCGATTCGGCATAGATTCCTGGTGGTTCGACGCCACAGAGCCCGAGAATGACGACCTGGCCGGAAGGAAGATCGGAAAAGACGGCCTTCCCGGAGAATTCTACCGCAACGTCTATCCTCTGATGGTCAACCAGACTATGTACACGGGGCTGAAGAGCATTTCCAGCGAAGAGCCTTCTATCCTTACGCGTTCCGCCTTCTCAGGCATCCAGCGTTATGGCGTCGTCACCTGGTCCGGTGACGTAGGCAATGACTTCGGCACCCTTAAAAGGGAAATTGCCGGCGGACTCGGCCAGATGGCGACCGGACTCCCCTGGTGGACCTTCGACGCCGGCGGATTCTTCCGTCCTTCAGACCAGTACCAGAGCGAGGAATACCAGGAAAGGATGCTTCGCTGGATCCAGGTTGGATGCTTCCTCCCTTTCATGCGCGTACACGGCTATATGAGCCGTACGGAGCCCTGGAGGTACAGCGACAAGACCCAGGAGATTTTCGTCAAATACATCAACCTGCGCAAGTCCCTGCAGCCGTATATAATCGATTGCGCCCGCAAGGTTTCCAAGGAAGGATATACCCTTATGAGGCCCCTTCTGTTCGATTTCAAGGACGACCAGGAAGCCCTCGCCCAGGAAAGCGAGTATATGTTCGGCCCCAAATATCTGGTCTGCCCCGTTCTGGAAGCAGGAGTCTCAACCTGGAAAGTATATCTTCCTAAGAATGACGCAGGCTGGGAAGATTTCTGGACTTCGGAACGATATGAAGGCGGAAAGTACTACGACATTCCCGTTTCCCTTGAAACCATTCCGGTCTTCGTCCGTCTGTAAACGGAAAAGCAAAGAGTAATAATTAATCTGAAGACAAGGATTCAAACAGGCGGTCCAGGGCTGTGTCAGGGTCTGGCGCTTGGGAAAGGAGGGTTACGAATTTAGAACCGATTATTGCACCGGCCGCGTTGTCGTTTGCCGCTTTCAATGTCCGGGCGTTGCTTATCCCGAAACCTATCATCCTGGGGTTGCGCAAATTCATTGAATCAATGCGCTTGAAATACTCCAGGTTTGCATTGTCGAAACTGTCCCTTGCCCCTGTGACCGAAGAGGAGCTTACCATATAGATGAAACCCTCCGTATTCTGGTCTATGAAGCGTACTCTCTCTTCACTGGTCTCGGGAGAAATGAGCATGATCACCCTCAGGTCATACTTGTCTGCAACAGGCTTTACCACCTCCATATAATCCTTGAACGGAAGATCCGGGATAATCATTCCGCTGACGCCGGCCTCGTGACAGGAACGGCAGAAATTATCTATTCCGTAATGCAGAATGGGGTTCAGGTATCCCATCAGGATCAAAGGCATAGTTACCTGATCCTTGACAGACTGCAGAATCTCAAACAGCTTCTTAAGGCTCATTCCGTTACGCAGCGCACAAGTGGCGGCAGACTGAATTACCGGGCCGTCTGCCAGAGGATCGCTGAACGGGATTCCCACCTCTACAAAGTCAATTCCTCTACGTTGCAAGGTCAACAACACGTCAGCCGTGCCTACTACAGTGGGCGCTCCGGCACAGAAATACAGGCTTAGGAGCTTGCGGTCTCCCCGCTCGGAAAATAGTTTGTTTATCTTGTTCATGGTAATATTCTTTTACTGTTGTAACTGATTGAAAAAATGCTTCAGCAAGGCAATGTCCTTCACTGCCGGGGAAGACTCGAATCTGCTGTTCAGATCCACTCCGTACAGCATTGGATGACTGAAAGAACGGATAGCATCCGCATCCTCCGGACCAATACCGCCACTCAGAAGGAATGGCGTGTCCCCCTGGTACAGGCCAAGCAGATCCCAGTTGAACTTAGAGCCGTTTCCGCCTGCCAGCAAGGCCTTTGTGTCAAACAGGAAATAGTCCGCGACTTCTGTATAATCCCTTATTTGCCGGAGGTCTTCCCGTTCGGCAATATTGAAGGCTTTGATGATCTTGATTCCTTCAGGAAGAGCGCAACGCAATGCACGTATCATGTCCGGATACTCTTTTCCGTGCAATTGAACCAAATCCAGGGCGAAACGCTCCGCGGTCCGAGTAATGAACTCCAGGTCTGCGTCCACGAAAACCCCCACCCGCTTTGCATTAGCGGGAAGATAAGACGGGACTTCCTTGACGTATCTAGGGGATTTAGGATAGAATATGAATCCCATCCAATCGGGCCCCAGCGTTTCCACGTCTCGGATGTTGCAGCCCTCACGCATCCCGCACACCTTGACAAGCATTCTACCCATATTCTAGATCGATTCTATGAATTCCTTCAGCGCCTGCCCGGGATCCTCCGCCCGCATAAAGTTTTCCCCTATCAGGAATCCGCAGAATCCGGCGTCACGCAACTGCTTTATTGTCTCGGGGGAGGTAATGCCGCTCTCGCTGACCTTCACCGCATCCCTGGGCAGTTTCTCTGCCAGGCGGAAGGAATTGTCCACATCCGTGACGAAAGTACCCAGGTTGCGGTTGTTGATTCCGTAGAGGTCCGGCTCCAGGAGGGCGTATTCCAGCTCGGCCTCGGAGTGCATCTCAAGGAGCACTTCCAGGCCCAGGGAATGGGCTTTTTCAATGAGGGCGCGGCAGCTCTCCTTGGAGAGACACGCGGCAATCAGGAGCACCGCGGAAGCGCCGCAGAGCAGGGCCTGGTACAGCTGCGCCTCGTCAATGACGAAGTTTTTATAAAGGATAGGCAGCGTGACTCCGCTTCGGCGGGCCTGGCGGATAAAGTCGTCTTCTCCGGCAAAGAACCCGGAATCCGTCAGGATACTGACGGCTGCCGCGCCGTTTTGCTGGTACGACAGTGGAATTATGTCGGCGCGGCCGTCTTCCTTAATCCATCCCTTGGACGGAGACTTCCGCTTGAATTCGGCAATGATTCCGCTGTCAGAGGCCAGAAGCGCCTCCCGCAGGGACGGCTTGGGCCTGCGCAACATCTCCACCTCCAGGCGCTTCTGCTCAATTATTCTGTCCAGAATGTCTTTCATCGCTATTTTATGAATTCAGTTCCGCGAATTTCTTGAATGTCTTCAAAGCTGCTCCGCTGTCAATGCTCTCACGGGCAATGGCAATGCATTCTTCAATGGTTTTAGCCCCTTTTTCGAGCACTTGTATGCCGAAGGCGGCATTGGCTAGGGTGATGTTCTTCTGGGCTGGCAGGGCGCGGTTTTCAAGCACTGCGTCGAATATCTGAGCGGCTTCTTCCTCGGTTGCGCCTCCGACAAGTTCCTCCGGCTTGGCAATATCGAATCCCAGGTCCTGAGGTTTGAATACTTTCTCATAATTGTTGGTGGTAACCTTGAAGTCTCCTGTCAGGGAAATCTCGTCGTAACCGTCAATCGAGTTCACTATTCCGTAATCTATGCCTATTTTCTGGTAAACGTTGTTGTAAAGGCGCATCTGGTCAAGATTGGCCACGCCAAGCAACTGGCACTTGGGCTGTGACGGATTCACTATAGGGCCCAGAAGGTTGAATATCGTAGGGAACTGCAAAGCCTTGCGGATGGGGCCCACAAACTTCATGGCCTTGGCAAAAAGCTGAGCGTGGAGGTACACTATTCCCGCTTCATTGAGACTGCGGTTAAGGCGGTCGATATCGTCAGTGAACTTGATTCCGTGATGCTGTATGACATTGCTGGCACCGCTCACCGAGGTGGCTGCGTAATTGCCGTGCTTGGCTACCTTGTAGCCTGCGCCGGCAATGACAAAGCAGGCCGTAGTGGAAATGTTGAACGTATTCTTTCTGTCTCCGCCTGTTCCTACAACATCTATGTAGCGGTCGCTTTCCAGTATTGCGGGGACGCCCGTTTCAAGGATGCCGTCGCGGAATCCCAGAAGTTCATCCACTGTCACTCCCCTCATCTGGAGAGCTGTAAGGAGGGCGGTTATCTGCTCGTTGGGGAATTCACTCTGGGTGATGCCGAGGAGTATGCGTTTCATTTCTTCACGAGTCAGGTATTCGTGATTCAGGACTTTTTCAAGTAATGCTTTCATTTTATCTGATGTCTATGTATTCTATGAAATTCTGGATTATGGTATCTCCTTCAGGAGTGAGTATGCTTTCGGGATGGAACTGAACCCCGTAAACCGGATACTGCTTATGGTGCATAGCCATTATTTGCCCGTCTTCGCTCATCGCTGTTACCTGCAGGCAGTCAGGCAGGTCTTCCTTGGAGACAACCCAGGAATGGTAGCGGCCGGCCATGAAATTACTGCTCACGTCATGCAGCAGAAGGTCGGGGCTTATTATGTGGCATGGAGTTGCAACTCCGTGGTATACTTCCTTCAGATTTATCAATGAGCCGCCGAAAACCTCACCTATGGCCTGATGGCCAAGGCATACACCCAGGATAGGCTTCCGCGTCGCGTATGTCCTTATCACATCCAGCAGAAGGCCTGCCTCTGACGGGATTCCGGGCCCCGGGCTCAAGATAATCTTGTCATACTGTTCCAGATCCGGCAGTTCAAAGCGGTCATTGCGCAGCACTGTGACCCCGACGCCCATTGACTTTACCAGATGGCGCAGATTGTACGTAAAAGAATCGTAGTTGTCTATTATTACAGTTTTCATCGCATTG
>JAGCVB010000024.1 GCA_017962585.1 Bacteroidales bacterium | reverse complement strand
TCAGTTATGACTCGAATCTATTCATCAGTATGTTGCTGCTGTACCATTCTTTCCGATTGGTATGGTGTTTAACGTGTCTGGTATACAATAGAATAGCGAGCATTTAAAACCCTGCCGGTCGGATGACTTAAGGCAGGGTTTTTTTATGATTATTCACAATTAAACAATATTCACAATGATTTACAATTCTCTCACTGAGCTCATCGGAAAGACTCCGATTCTCAAAGTATCAGGCTACGAAGGCCAGAAAGCAGACATTCTCCTTAAACTGGAATACTTCAACCCCGGCGGAAGCGTAAAGGACCGCATAGCCTTGGCAATGATCGAGGATGCCGAGAACAAGGGAGTCCTGAAACCGGGCGCCACCATCATAGAGCCTACCAGCGGAAATACGGGCGTCGGCCTTGCCTGGGTGGGAACCGCAAAGGGATACAGTGTAATACTGACTATGCCCGAGACTATGAGCCAGGAAAGGAGAAGCCTTCTCAAGGCTCTGGGCGCCCGTCTGGTCCTCACACCCGGCAGCGAAGGAATGAAGGGCGCCATCAGAAAGGCGGAAGAGCTTAGGGACGCCACCCCGGGATCCATCATCCTGGGTCAGTTTGTCAACCCTGCCAACCCTGCAGTGCACGAGCGCACCACCGGAGAAGAAATATGGGAGGCATCTGACGGAAAAATAGATATATTTGTAGCTGGAGTGGGCACCGGCGGAACCGTAAGCGGAACCGGCAAGGCGCTCAAGAAGCACAATCCCGCAGTCAAGGTGGTTGCAGTGGAGCCCGAATCGTCCGCCGTACTCAGCACCGGAGTGGCAGGAAAGCACAAGATACAAGGCATCGGAGCAGGATTCGTCCCAGACACCTATGATGCAAAAGTGGTGGATGAGATCCTCCCCATCCCTGACGATGAGGCTATCAAGTCTTCCAGGCTGCTTTCTGCCAAGGAGGGACTGCTGGTGGGAATATCTTCGGGAGCCTCTTTCGCCGCCGCGCTGAGGCTTGCCAGCAAGGAGGAGAACAAGGGAAAGACCATAGTCGCCTTGCTGCCCGATACCGGAGAGCGCTACCTGTCCACAGTCCTGTACGATTTTGAAGGATACCCTATAGACTGATTAAATGAACATATCATTCAGAGAAACCGGTGAATACCTGAAAGTCTTTATGGCCAAGGTCAAAGACTACGTATTCCCTATGTATTCCGACGTTGAGCCTCACAAGGCCCTCTGGCATATCGCAGACAGCCTTGAGGCTCTGGCCGGAAAAGAAATAGCCGACACCTTCTCCCTGGAGATGCCGGAAATTAAAAGACTCCTGGAAGGGGACGTGCAGGCCATAATGAAGAACGACCCCGCCGCCAAGACTGACAAGGAGGTGATATTCTGCTACCCGGCAGTGACGGCAATGCTGCATTACCGCACGGCACACGTCCTGTACAAGCTCGGGGTTCCCGTAATCCCCAGGATGCTCACCGAACATGCTCACTCCGTGACCGGAATAGACATCCACCCTGCGGCCACCATCGGCGAGGGGTTCGCCATAGACCACGGAACGGGAATCGTAATTGGCGAAACCACCATCATAGGCAACAACGTCACGCTTTACCAGGGAGTCACCCTCGGAGCCAAGAACATCCGCAGGGATCCGGACGGGAACCCTGCCAACCTCCCCCGCCACCCTATTCTGGAAGACGGCGTAACTGTTTACTCCAACGCCTCAATACTGGGCCGCATCACAATAGGGGAAAACTCAGTGATTGGAGGAAACGTATGGCTCACCCACTCCGTCAAGAAGGACTCCCGAATCCTTCAGGGAAAGAACCAGGAAACATTCTCCGACGGAGGAGGCATATAAAAAAAAGACACTTTTGGGCAGAGTATCTTTATTCTGCTTGCCGCTTTATGAAATCCGTGTCATATTCGGATTCATAAATGACAAAGGTATGGACTACAAGATTCCTCAGGAAGAATGGCCTGAATGCCTGGAATGCGGCAAGGAGATAAGATACGGACGCCCCGACAAGAAGTTCTGCAGTGAAGACTGCAAGAACAAATACCACAATAACAAGCACAAATACAGCCGTAACCTGCACTACAGGGTGCTAAACGGAATTGAACGGAATTACGAGATCCTGAACAGGCTCTACAGGTCCCACGTCGAGTCAATCGACATCGGGGACCTGTTAGCCTTGGGGTTCAGGTTGGAATATTCCACCGGCTATCGCAAATCTCACAGGCACGACGAATTCCACTGCTTCGAGTTCAAATATTACATAACCCGCAACCGTCTTTTCGGCCTGCAGAAAGTAGAGCCTCTTTTAGACCCTTCTATTTGAAGAAACGCTGCAGAGTAGTAGCCAGGTAATGCCTGGCATTCATCCAGGTATGGCCTCCCAGCGTAAAGAGCTTCTCGTACTTGATTCCTCTCAGGTCATTGTATGCCTGATGGGTGAGCACGTTCATAAACAGTCCGTCAGAGGTTCCCACGCCAAACCAGAACAGTTTGAGTCCGTCGTTCAGCAATGAAGGGTTCTGGGCATACTGAGGGAAGTATGTCTCAAGAGCCTCGGGGATGAGATAGGCGCTGTACGATGCCAGCCAGGCAAATTTGTCCAGGTTGGAAAGGGCCGTGAACAGCGACTGTCCGCCTCCGCGGGAGAAACCGGCGATTGCACGGTGGTCCCTGTCAGCAATGATGCGGAAATTGCTTTCGGCATACGGCATTATGCAGTCAGTCATCTCCTTGGCAAAGGTGATGTACATCTCGCTGGAAGCCATAGAATCCGGAGCCGGGGTTCCATTCATCATATATCCGTAAGGCATTACTACAATCATAGGCTCTGCCTTGCCCTGTGCAATCAGGTTGTCCAGGATCACGTTCAGTTTGCCAACCTTGAACCAAGTCTCCTCAGTGTCGGTGGTTCCGCTGATGAGGTAGAACACGGGATAGTTCTTGCCTGATGTCTCATATCCCGGAGGGGTATAGACAACCAGGGGACGGGGCATGTTCAGGACGGTTGAATTGTATGTGCAATAAACCATCTTTCCGTGAGGGACGTCGTTGACTGTATACAGGGCGTTCCTGTCAGGAATCTCCAGCAGGCTGGCCTTGAAGTTCTCATTGGGGAAGATATCAGTGTTCAGGGGGTCTGAGACAGTGATTCCGTCAACGATGAAGTTGTACGGGTATATGTCCTTTACTTCCGGCTTCAGAGTGATGCTCCAGACGCCGTCCCTGTTCTTCTTCATCTCCTGGGGCCTGTCCAGGAACTGTGAGGTTATCATTACCCTCTCTGCCCTGGGAGCCACGTAGTTGAAGGTAGCCTCGCCGCTTCTTTCGTGGATGATGGGTGAATCCTGGGAAGGATTGAGCGTGCTTCTTCCGGTAGGAGCCTGATATCCCATCAACGGCAGCATTACACTCGCATAGCGGCGGCCGAGCTGTTTGTATCCGAGGGAACTGAAATGCAGGAAGTCGAAGTTCTGCTCGCATCCGCTGGACGAAACCACGTGGCCGGTAGGGATCACGTCCTCTATCTTGTCTATGATGTCGTTCATAGGGCCGCATACGCCTCCCCTGTCGGCATTCACAACCTCACCCACCAGCAGAGGGCACTCCTCAGCCTTCAGGTTGAGGTCTTTGAGCAGGCTGTCGTAGATGCCCTTGACCTTCATAGGCCAATCCAGGTCGTCAGGGTTGGATTCGCCCTGATGGAGGAGGATTCCGGAGATGACGCCGTCTTTCTGGGCCTTCTTTGCGAGAGCAACCAGATAGTCGTACGGGTTACCTCCGTAGGTGTCCATTATGTTCTTGAGCCAAGGGGCGCCGGTCTTGGCATATTCCTCGGCCTCATCACGCATGAAAGCCTCTATCTTGCATCCTGCAACGGACACGTTTATGACTCCCACTTTGTGTCCCTCCGGGAGGTTCTCCAGAAGGGTGCGGCCGAACCAGTCAGCAGGTGTAAGGCCGGTGTTCTCGCGGCAGAGAGGCGGAACGGCTACATACCACTCCCCTTTCTTCCTGTTCATCCTGGGAAAGTCTACCGGAGCCATCATCAGAAAATTGGGGTTCACACCTTCTCTGTCGGCATCGGTGACCCTTGCATTGCCTTCCATATTGGACTGGCCGAAGCACAGAAAAATATGGAAGTTCTTGTCCTGAGTTTTGTTTTCCTGCCCTATAGCAGAAAAACACATTGCTGAGAGTATCAGCAATGTGGTTAAAAGTCTTTTCATTTATGATTTACTTTGTGAGTATGATCTGTTTGCCAAGCACGAGCTTGTCACCTGAGTCATCCACAGTCCAGTATTGAGGTTTTCTTCCTCCGTTGCCCTCAGAGTGATGAACGACATACCTGAGTTCGCCGTCGAAGGTCCTGAAGAGCATTCCGTGGCCGGAGTTGTTTGCAAGGAACGGCTTAGGCTCCTGGATCCAAGGTCCTTCGATCTTTCCTGACTCTGAGTAGCAGATAGCCTGGATGTAACGACCCTCACCCCAGGAAGACCAGAGCATTCCGAGTTTGCCGGTCTGAGTGCGGAACATCTGAGGTCCGTCGGTAACCCAACCGGGCATCTTCATTCCGAATGTAGCCTCGCCAAGTCCGTTCATCTCGCCCACTGCAGGGTTCTCTGAAGCGCGGAACATAGTAACAGGCCACTCAGACTTGGTGTAGGTCAGATCCGGTGCCAGCTCGATGTAGTCCATAGTACCGTCGATGAGCTGGGTCCACTCGTGAACGAAAATCATATATATCTTGCCGTCCTCCTCATAGAGGGTTCCGTCGATGCAGTCCCACTCGTAAGGCTGATAATCGTAACCAGGCTCGATTGAGAAAGGAACGAACGGTCCTTCAGGGCTCTCGGAACGGAGAAGATAAGTCTGGTTGTGAGGCACGTTGTACCTTCTGGGGATTGCCTGGATAATCTCGCTGTGGTCGCTCCAGGTTCCGGCGTAGTAATAATAGTTGCCGATCTTGTGGATTTCAGCTGCGGCTGCGAAGCCGGCTTTTTCGCACCAGGTGCCGGTAAGATCGATCACGTTGTAAGGTCC
>JAGCVB010000023.1 GCA_017962585.1 Bacteroidales bacterium | reverse complement strand
CACAACAACGGCTGGTACGCTTTCTTCCAGGTTCCTATGGCAACCAACTGCCAGATGATATTCTACCAGAACAAGAAGGGAGAAGTGCTTACCAAGGTCCTCTACAACGAGAAAGAAATCACCTTCCAGGGCATCCAGCCCGTTTCCGGCCCTTACTACAAGTGGGATGACCTCAAGGCATACTTCCAGAAACTCTGCGACGATGCTTCCAGGCCGTGGAAGTCCCGCAGGGTAATGTAATCAGGCAATACTTTAAATCCTAATACAGTATGAAAGCTTTATTTTCGGCTATAGCCACATTGGTGCTCAGTTGCGCAACATTGTTTGCAGCACCTGGAATCGAGCCGTTGGAGAATTCCCAGTACAAAGTAAGTATCGGGGACGTCGCTATGATAGTCGACGCCGCCCACGGCGGTAAGATTCTCTCCTTCACCTATCAGGGAACAGAAATCATCTCCCAGATGGAAAGGGTGAACGCTTTTGGAAGCACTTTCTGGACTAGTCCCCAGAGAGAATGGAACTGGCCTCCGGTTCCTGAGTATGACAATCTCGAATACAGCGTGGAAGACCAGTCCTACAGCCTCAAGCTCAAGGGCCAGGTTTCCGAGAGATTCAAATACAGGATTAACAAGGAATTCTACCCGGATCCGGTAGACAACGCCATCGTCGTCACCTACACAATCACCAACGAGTCTGACCAGGAGCGCAAGGTTGCTCCTTGGGAAATCACCCGTGTGCCCAACGCAGGCGTAGTATTCTTCCAGGCTCCGATAGAAGCCATCACTCCTGCAGACCTTCTCCCGTTCCGCGCAATGAACGGCATCGCGCTCTACGCAGCCGACTCTTCCGAGAGGAACCGTAAGATCAACGCCGACGGAAAAGGCTGGTATGTATTTGCCAACGAAGGCCTGATGCTTATGAAGCGCTTCCAGGACCTGGAAGCAGGCGAAGAGGCCCCGAATGAGGCTGAAATCCAGGTTTACGTAAACGAAGGCAAGACCTTCATGGAACTGGAGTGCCAGGGACCTTACACCTCACTGAAGCCGGGTGAGTCCCTCCACTGGAGCGTAAGATGGTACCTTATGCCTATGAACGGCCCCGGCGCAATGCCTGGTATACCCGGAATGGGAGGACCTGGAATGGGTCCTGGCGGCCCTGGCGGACAAAGGCCTGGCGGAGCACCCGGAGGACGTCCCGGCGGTCGCCCGGGAGGACGTCCGGGTGGAGCTCCCGGAGGATTCCCCGGAGGCGGATTCCCTGGAATGGGACAGGGCAGACAGCAGTAAGCCCCAGTAAATACTAACGCTTTGAAGCGCGGATCACGTTTACAAAATCAACCATCTCTGAAAGCCAAGGCTGGACGAACAGGTTGATACCGTGACCCGCGCCTTCTACTAGTGTAAGCCCGCAGGGTATTCCAC
This sequence comes from Bacteroidales bacterium, assembly GCA_017962585.1. Taxonomy (GTDB): domain Bacteria; phylum Bacteroidota; class Bacteroidia; order Bacteroidales; family UBA932; genus Cryptobacteroides. The sequence goes on along the minus strand of JAGCVB010000023.1, from coordinate 6,709 downwards.
GCTTCTGCCAAGCGTCGTAGATTTCCACGCCCTGGCAGTGCGGGACCACGTTGTCTTTTGTGCCGTGGAAAAATATAGCCGGAGGATCGGCAGGGTCCAGGTATGACAGAGGGCTGATTGTGCGGAACAGGTCGTCCTGGCCGGCGTATTCTACTCCGAGGAGGGCCTCCTCCGGCGTACCGCCCCAGGGACGCTCCCATTCACACTCCATATTCAGCAGGTCTATAGGGCCTGACCAGTCGCAGACGCAGTCTACTGCACTGCTATAGCCCAGATACGGGCCTACAGAGCCTTCAAGGTCAACCTCGCACTCTCCTACCTTGGCAACCTTTACATTGCTGGTGGCTCCGGCAAGGCTGGACAGATGTCCGCCTGAAGAGAAACCGGATATGGCTATGAACGAAGTGTCAAATTTATACTCAGCGGCCTTGGCTCTTACAAAGCGTATTACCGCCTTTATGTCGTTTATCTGGGCCGGGAACTTGGCGTCAGCGCTGGAACGGTGGTTGGGAGCCACCACCGCATAGCCGGCGTCCAGCAGGGCCTGACCTATGCTGTCCAGGTTGGCCATACCCTTGGAATTGTTTGAGAACCAAGCGCTTCCATAGATATGAATAACTACTGGATAGGACGCTTTCACCTCCTTGGGCAGATAAATGTCCAGATTATGGTAAACCTCTCCGTCAGAGGCATAGTTGACGTCAGTGAATTTCTGTCCACACTGGATTTCTGGCATACGGAAAGAAAAACCGGCCAGTTGGGCGGATGTCATTCCGCCGGGATCCTGTGCTCCAAGTACTGCAGAAGTACCAAAAAACAGACTGGCGCAAAGCAAAAGTGAAGAAATTTTGTATTTCATTATAAGAAGATTAAGTGTTTAAAGATAACATTTTTTATCTTAGCCTTATGAAAAAAATATTGATAACTCTGTTTGCGCTTTGCAGCGCCCTCATCGCCCTGGCGCAGCCCAGGCTTACCAAAGACAATATCGATGCAGTCATCAAGGCTATGACTCTTGAAGAGAAGGCCACCATCTGCGTAGGAGGAGCCCGTGCCGCCGTGGTGGACGGCGTCACCTCCGGCCAGGCAGTGGGCCCGGTGCAGGGAGCTGCCGGAAACACCCGTCCCATAGACAGGCTCGGCATCCCTACCACTTACCTGGCTGACGGCCCTGCCGGCCTCCGCATCAACCCTACCCGCGAGGGCACTGCCCAGACATTCTACTGCACAGGATTCCCCGTAGGTACCCTTCTGGCTTCCTCCTGGGACGTCGACCTTGTCAGGAAGGTGACCACCGCTATGGGTAACGAAGTCCTGGAATACGGAGTTGACGTACTGCTCGCACCGGGTGTGAACCTGCACAGGAACCCCCTCAACGGCCGTAACTTCGAGTACTTCTCAGAAGATCCGGTTCTCTCCGGAAACATGGCTGCAGCGTACATCCTTGGCGTACAGTCCAACAACGTAGGAACGTCCATCAAGCACTACGCAGCCAACAACCAGGAGACCAACCGCAATGAAGACGACGCCATAATAAGCGCCCGAGCCCTGCGCGAACTCTACCTCAAGAACTTCGAGATAGCCATAAAGAAAGGTCAGCCCTGGACCGTGATGTCCTCATACAACAAGCTCGACGGCAAATACACCCAGCAGAGCGAAGACCTTCTCACCAAGGTCCTCCGCGACGACTGGGGGTATAAGGGAATAGTGATGACCGACTGGGGCAGCAAGGCAGCAACGGCCGACGCAGCCGCTGCCGGAAACGACCTTATGGAGCCGGGCAACCAGACAGAGATCGACCGTCTGGTAGAGGCGGTGCGCAGCGGACAGCTGCCGGAGGCCGTTCTCGACAGGAACGTACGCAACATGCTGGAGTACATCGTCAAAACCCCTGCATTCCGCAAATACAACTACTCCAACAAACCGGACCTTAAGGCACACGCACAGGTTGCCCGTGACGCAGCCGCAGAATCCATAGTGCTTCTGCGCAACCAGAAAGAGACTCTTCCGCTCAAGGGAGAGAAGAACGTCTCTCTCTTCGGAATCGGTGCTATCAACTTCGTTGCAGGCGGTACCGGATCAGGAAACGTGAACAAGGCATACGTGGTCAATATGAAAGAAGGCCTGCAGAACGCCGGCTTCAACGTAGACCAGGGCCTTATGGATTACTACGAGGCCTACATCGCCCTTGACAGGGCCGGCAGACAGCTTTCGGCCACCGACAACCGCGGATTCGCAGGCCTGGGCGGCAGCATCCTCCAGGAGATAGAGGTCCCTGCGGCGGCCATCAGCCTGCAGTCTCAGCGCAATGACGTGGCAGTCATCGTAATCAACCGCAACGCAGGTGAGGGCGCCGACCGCAAACTTACGGACGATTTCGAACTCACATCCATCGAGCGCAATCTCCTCAACGATGTAGCCACCGCTTTCCACCAGAGGGACAAGAAGGTGATTGTGGTCCTGAATGTAGGAGGAGTTATAGAAACAGCCTCCTGGAAACATCTTGCAGACGCCATCATCCTCCCCTGGTCTCCCGGCCAGGAAGGAGCCAACGCAGTAGGAGACATTATTGCCGGTAAGGTGAACCCGTCAGGTAAACTCCCTATGACCTTCCCTCTGGCATATTTCGACCACCCTTCTTCCAAGAACTTCCCGTACGACTACAACAGGAACGCTCCGGCCGGACGCGGGCCCCGCGGACCCGTCAAGGACGTGGACTACACCAACTACGAAGAAGGCATCTGGGTAGGCTACCGCTACTTCGAGAAAGCAGGCAAGGACGTTTCCTATCCCTTCGGATTCGGACTCAGCTACACCACTTTCGCATACAGCAAGCCGTCTGTAAAGGCAACTTCTGACGGATTCACCGCCACAGTTACTGTTACAAACACCGGAAAGGTGGCAGGTAAAGAAGCCGTTCAGCTTTATGTTTCCGCTCCTTCTGGCGGAATGGTAAAGCCGGAGAAGGAACTCAAGGCTTTTGCCAAGACCGGAATGCTCCAGCCCGGACAGAGCCAGACTCTCACTTTCACTGTATCGAATTACGAACTGGCTTCATTTAACCAGGCTGCCAACCGCTGGGAGGCCGCTTCTGGCAACTACGCCGTTCAGTTCGGTACAAACTCTGAGAAAATCCTCGCCTCCGCCCTTTACAAGTTGGCCAAGGCTCAGAACTGGCAGGTAAGCAACGCCTTCCTGGATGTTGCCATAAACGAGATCTATCCTTAATTGTTCTTGACGAAGGCCAGGGTGGCCACGCTGATGCGCACCTGGCCAGAAACACATTCCCGCAAGGCCGAATAGCAGGCCGCAAGCGTGGAACCAGTAGTGAAAGTATCGTCTACTATAAGAATGTGCCGGATGCCCTCCGGCACATTTGCTTTGAATGCGCCAGATATGTTGGAAGATCTCTGCCGCGCGTCGGAGGCCACCTGCGAGGCGCGTCGGCGGGGCTTGGACAGAATGTCCGTGCGCAGCGGCGCGCCAAGCGTATCTGCCACCTCCGCAGCAATCACCTCCGCCTGGTTGTATCCGCGCTTCCAGCGCCGCGTCCAATGCAGGGGCACCGGCACCACGGCGTCCACGTCCTTGAAGTGGTCCGCCTGTGCCAGGACCTCTCCCAGCCTGCGGGCGAATGTCTTCCCCTGGGCAATCCTGAAATTGTATTTCAGCTGACGCGGAATGTTGCTGTATCCCGATTCCGAATTGTAGAAGAACAGCGCCGCGGCGTAGCAATAACGCTCGCGCACGCCATCCGGCACCACTATCCTGGCGTTGAATTCATCGGCCATCGCATTGTGCGTGCTTTCCCAGAAGTGGGTGTAGGGGAAGTCCATGTCGCAGCCCAGACAGATGTACTCTTCACGCAGGTTCAGCGGACGGCCGCACACTATGCACAAACGGGGCATCAGCAAATCTGCCAATGCCCTGCAAGAAGTTTTCAAGTTAAGTTTAGCAAAAAGGGGGTCCATCAGCAAGCCATCGCTCCGCAGCAGTTGATTACCTGGCCGCTGACATAAGAAGAAAGGTCGCTGGCCAGGAAGAGAGCCACGTTGGCCACGTCCTCAGGGGTTCCGCCTCTGCGCAGCGGGATGGTCTTGACCCACTGGTCGCGCACGTCCTGAGGCAGCGCCGCAGTCATTTCAGTGATGATGAAACCCGGGGCTATGGCGTTCGCCCTGATGCCGCGCGGGCCCATTTCCTTGGCTATTGACTTGGTAAGGCCGATGAGGCCTGCCTTGGAAGCCGAGTAATTGCACTGTCCGGCATTACCGGATACGCCCACTACCGAAGACATGTTTATAATGCTGCCTCCGCGCTGCTTTGCCATTACAGGAGTAAGCGCGTGTATGAAATTGAAAGCAGACTTGAGGTTCACTGTAAGGACAGCGTCCCACTGCTTCTCTTCCATCCTGAGCATAAGGCCGTCGCGGGTTATTCCGGCGTTGTTCACCAAAATGTCTATGCGGCCGAATTTCTTGACTATGTCTTCCACCACCTGATGTGTCTGCTCAAAGTCCGCGGCGTTGGAAGCGTAGGCCTCAACCCTGTGGCCGAAAGCCTCCAGTTCAGCAACTGTCTGCTTAGCCACGTCGTTTATTTCAAGATCTGTAAATGCTATGTCTGCACCCTCCTGCGCGAACCTGAGTGCGATAGCCTTGCCTATTCCTCTTGCCGCGCCCGTGATGAGGGCTACTTTTCCGTCTAAAAGTCCCATATTATTCCTGATTCATTATTGTTTCTATATCGTCCGGTGCAATAGGCAGCCTGTTGGGACCAAGCCTGCGGGCTCCGTCAGGGGTTATCAGCACATCGTCTTCGAGGCGTATTCCGCCGAAGTCATAGTATGACTCCAGCTTTGAGTAGTTCACCACTCCCTTGGCCTTGCCTTCCTCCTTCCACTTCTCAATGAGGGCGGGGATGAAGTAGATGCCGGGCTCGTCAGTTATCACGTTGCCGGGGACAAGGCGCCTTGCCATACGCAGGCTGCCCAGGCCCAACTGTGAAGAACGTTTCTGGTCGGGGTCGTAGCCCACTAAGTTCTCGCCCAGGTCTTCCATATCGTGTACGTCCATACCCATATTGTGGCCAAGGCCGTGAGGCATGAACAGGCCTGCGATGCCGTCCGCCACCATCTGGGGCACGTCGCCGCGAACCAGGTCCAGGGCCTTGAGGCCCTCCAGCATATGCGCGGCCACTGCAAGATGGACGTCGCGGTATGCGGTGCCGGGCTTGGTGAGGGAGAATGCAAGCTCGTTGCACTCGTACACTATCTGATAGATGTCCCTCTGCTTGGGGGTGAACTTGCCTCCTGTAGGATATGCCCTGGTGAAATCGGACGCGTAGTGGTTGTTGTTCTCCACGCCGGCGTCAATTACCAGCAGTTTGCCGGGTTCCAGGATGCTGTCGTGGGCGTGGCAATGGAATATCTCTCCGTGCTGGGTGAGGATGGTGGGGAAAGACACTCCCCAGCCCTTTGCCAGCGCGACGCCTTCCATATCGCCAACTATCTGCTGCTCGACAACGCCGAGCTTGACGCCGCGCCTTGCCACGGTGTGCATCTGCTGGCCAAGGTCGCAGGCGTTGTCTATCTCCGCAATTTCAAGGTCATCCTTCACCAGCCTCATAGAGACGATGGCGCGGATCAGAGCCTCGGACGGCTCCTCAATGCCCAGCTGCTGCATCTTGAGGGTATTGTAATAGCGGTAAGGCGGCACTGCGTGAATCTTGCGGCCCTGGATTATGGCCTGGGACACAACCCAGTCCAGCTTGGAATACGGGGCGCTGTTAAGCACGCCGGCGCTGGCCGCCACGCTTGCCACGGAGGGCATCGGGCCTGTCCAGATGATGTCGTCTATGTCCACGTCGTCCGCAAAGATGGTCTCAGTGCCGCTGTCCAGGTCCAGGACGGCGGCGTAACGCGGCTCGTCTATCCCGAAATAATAGAGCCAGTTGCTGTTCTGGCGCCACTTATAGCAATTGTCCTTGTATTGGGCCGGGGCCTCGACGTTGCCCAGGAACACTACTATTCCGCTTTGGTCAGAGAGTCTTTTGAACAGCTCCTTGCGTCTTGCGACATAAACATCCTTAGAAAACATATCCCTTTGTTTTTACTTTTAGTTATCTTTACAAAGATACTAATGAAATCGGAATTATGATAGTCTTGGCCATACTTGGAATCCTTGCCGGCGTCATAGGAATCATAGGCAGCCTGTTCCCGGGCATTCCCGGGCCGCCTCTCAGCTGGGCGGGCCTTCTGCTTATGTATTTTTACGGAAGAGGCGGCAAAGGAGACCCCATATCCACAAAACTCCTCATCATCTGGCTGGCCATAGTTATAGTGGTGGCCATAGTAGGATACATCATCCCTTCCTACACCACCAAACCCACTGGTGGCAGCAAGTATGCCTCGCGCGGAGCCATTATAGGCATTATAGCCGGTATATTCATCCCTCCCATCGGAATGATAGTGGGAAGCCTCCTGGGAGCGTTCCTGGCCTACTTCATATTCGATGACACAGGCGCAGAGGCATAAGAGCGTTACGGTTGTCAATAACAGTTTCTTCATAATTATAATAAGTTTAAAAGCTACAGTGCAGCAATTATATAATACATCATAAGTCCGGAACAGATGATATTTATTCCGGTAGTACACATGAACCCGACGAAAGCACCTATGGAAGCCTTGAAAGATTTCCACACGCCTTTG
>JAGCVB010000022.1 GCA_017962585.1 Bacteroidales bacterium | reverse complement strand
CTGAGCCAGCAGGTAGAGGCCCTGACGGGCCAGGTGGCCGCAGGCTCCGTGATCAAGGCCCGCGGAATAAGGCTCGAGGCAATGAACAGTTCCGACAAGACAACCGACAGGAGCAGCAGGGTCATAAGGCTCATAACCTCTTTGAGCCTGGTAGAGAACGAACTTGCCCCCAAGGGCCCTGTAAGGGTATATATAAGGGTTTACAATCCTGAGGGACAGCTTCTGGTCAACTCCTACAGCATTCCTTTCACAGTAGATGGAGAGAAGATGGAGGCGTCTGCATCCCGTGAGGTTGACTACAACGGAAAAGAGGTGGAAATGAGCATCTATCTCAACGAAATACCAGAATTCCATAAGGGAATATACACTGTGGAGGCTTACACAGAACAGGGCTTGCTGGGAAGCGCAGAATTGCTGCTCCGATGATCTACGTCCACGTTCCCTTTTGCAAAAGTTTCTGCACCTACTGCGATTTCTACTCTGAAATCTGTTCCGGTAAGGTGCAGAAACTTTTTGTGGAGGAACTCTGCCGGGAAATTGAACACCGCCGCACTGAGATAGAGAGCACCCTGGCGCTGAATACCCTTTATATAGGGGGAGGAACTCCCTCCGTCCTGGCTCCAGAACTGCTTAAGCGGATAGTGGATACGCTGGGCTATGGCCCATATCAGGAGTTTACGGTTGAGGTCAACCCGGACGACATCACCCCTGATTACGCCGCATTCCTGAAGGAACTGGGCGTCACCCGCGTGAGTATGGGAGTGCAGTCTTTCAATGACGATATCCTGCGCTGGATGAACCGCCGCCACGACGGCGCTTGCGCCAGGGAGGCGTTCCGGTGCCTTCGGGAGGCAGGCTTCGACAACATAAGCATAGACTTCATTTACGGACTGTCCCAGTTGACTCCCGAGCTTTGGGAAGAGACCCTGGACCAGGCCTTGGAGCTGGCTCCGGAGCATATTTCAGCCTACCAACTGACAGTTGAGGAGGGAAGCGCCCTGGCGGAAATGATAGAGGCTGGTTCATATACAGAGGCGTCTGACGAGGCCTGCGCCGCACAGTACCAACTGCTTTGCAACAGGTTGAAATCCGCCGGTTACCACCATTACGAGATATCCAATTTTGCCCTCCCCGGGAAGGAGGCGGTCCATAATTCAGCCTATTGGAGAAGGGTGCCTTATGTGGGGCTGGGCCCGGGGGCACATTCCCTGATCGGCACCGACCTGAGAAGCTGGAACTCCCAGCAGACAGGCGGATGGACTTCCGAGTGCGAGCATCTCACACCGGAACAGATCCGGGAAGAAGAACTGATGCTGGGTCTGCGTACAGACCAGGGGGCCTGCGGTATGAAAATCCCGGAGGAGGATTGGTTTATTTCAGATTCTATAATAGCAGGTCTTATATAGGCCTGGTCTTTTGCTGGAGCCACTGCGCCACTTCGGCAGGGAGGTGGTCTCTCAGGTTTTCATCTACCTTTGCGTTGTAGGCGTTGAGCCAGTTAATTTCTTCTTCCGTCATAAGGTTGCGGATGATGGCTCCCGTGTCTATGTGGCAAAGCGTCAGGTTTTCCCATTCCAGCCAGTCTCCGAATTCGTTGCTCTCGGCCTCGCGGCAGAGGAGGACGCTCTCGTGGCGCACTCCGTGCTGCCCCTCGCGGTACAGGCCGGGCTCGTCGCTGACTATCATTCCCGGCAGCAGGGGCTGGCGGTTGAAGTTCTGGCGTATGTCCTGAGGGCCTTCGTGCACTCCCAGGAAGAAACCTATTCCGTGGCCCGTGCCGTGGCCGAAGTTGCGCCTGGCCTGCCACAGCGGGCTGCGGGCCACTGCATCCAGCTGGCATCCTGCGGTGCCCTTAGGGAAGACGCTGCGGGCCAGGTTTATGTGTCCACGCAGTACCAGGGTATAATCCTGCATCTCCAGGTATGTACAAGGGCCCATAGGCACGGTGCGGGTGATGTCGGTGGTGCCGAATATGTACTGGCCGCCGGAGTCGTTAAGGTATAGGCCGTGGGGCTCTATCACGGGGGCGTCCTGCTCCGGGGTGATGTAGTGAGGCAGAGCCGCCCCGGGGCCGTAGGCCGATATGGTTGCGAAACTCTCGCCCCTGAATCCGTCAATTTCTGCGCGCAGGGCGCTCAGTTCTATGCAGGCGTCCCACTCGGTGATGCGCTGGCCGCCTTGCACCGACTTCTCCAGCCAGTAGAGGAAGCGCTCCATGACAATGCCGTCATAGAAGTGCGCCAGGCGCATCCCCTCAATCTCGGTAGCGTTCTTCACTGCCTTTCGCAGGGGGACGGGCGACGGGCCGCAGACACGGTTATCGGCATCCATCATATTGTATATGTGGTAGTTCAGGGTAGAAGGGTCTACGTAAGTACGGCCCTGGAGGTCTCCGAGGGAGAGGAAGACGTCGTCGTAACTTTCGCGGGCGAACCAGCGCACCTCGTCGGGGGTCACTATCAGATAGGATATCACCAAGGGGTTGTAGTCTATGTCGCTTGCTCGCACGTTAAGCAGCCAGGCAATCTCGTCCAGGGCTGTCAGGAGCATATTGTCACATCCCTTTGAACGCAGGAAAGCGCGCAGCCACTCTATTTTTGCCTCGCTGCTTTCTCCCGCCTGGGCCTCGCTCAACTTGATGATGGGCGTAGCGGGTATGGCGGGCCTGTCTGTCCACAGGCAGTCCAGGAGGTCTGGGACGCTGACTATACGCACCTCTGTGTCTTCGTCGAAGGCATCCTTGATTTCCTGTATGAAGTCGACGCTCTGGCAGAGTCCGTCAACCGCGATGTTCACGTAGTTGCGGCCCTGGAAAGCCACCGACGAAAGCCATTCCGGGATGAGCACCTGCTCCGGTATGCGTGTCTTGTGGAGGGCTATGCCGCTCCCGGCCAGCTGCTGCACGGCCTGGATGAAGTAGCGGGTGTCCGTCCACAGCCCGGCGTGGTCCAGCGTGACCACTATGTCGCCGGCTTCTCCTGTGAATCCTGACAGCCATTCCACCTGTTTCCAGCGGGGGGCCGGATACTCGCTGCTGTGCGGGTCCGAACCGCTGATTAATACTGCATCCCAACCTCTGGAGCGCATCACTTCCCTCAGCGCTTCCACTCTTTGTGAGTAATTGATATCCATACTTCAAATATAACAATTAATCGGTGCCTTTTTCTTATTTTTGTACCTGCTTATGCTTATAGGGAGTATAGATCTGGGAGACAAGCCGGTGCTTCTGGCACCGATGGAAGATGTGACCGATGCATCTTTCCGCATCATCTGCAAGGAATATGGCGCGGATATGGTGTACACGGAATTCGTCCCCTCCGACGGACTCATCCGCGACGCCGACAAGGCCATAGCCAAAATGAAGACAAGCGAGTCCGAGGCGCCCATAGGCATACAGATTTACGGACACATACCTTCCTCGATGGTGGACGCCGCAAAGATGGCCGACAACGCGGCCCAGATTGCAGGCGGCCACGGTTGTGACGTCATCGACATCAACTTCGGCTGCCCGGTGAGCAAGATTGCCGGCCGCGGCGCAGGCTCCGGAATGATGCGGGAGCCCGACAAGATGGTGGCCATCACCAAGGCCGTGGTGGAGGCTGTGGGCAAGCCCGTGACGGTTAAGACCCGCCTTGGCTGGGACGAGGGCTCCAAGATAATAGTGGAACTGGCCGAAAGGCTGCAGGACTGCGGCATCAGCGCCCTGACAATACACGGCCGTACCCGCTCGCAGATGTACCGCGGCGAGGCGGACTGGACCCTCATAGGCAAAGTCAAGGAGAATCCGCGTATGCATATCCCCATAATAGGAAACGGCGACATCACCACCCCGCAGCGAGCCGCGGAGTGCTTTGACCGCTACGGCGTGGACGGCGTTATGATAGGCAGGGCTTCCTTCGGACATCCGTGGATATTCAGGGACGTAAAGCACTACCTTCGCACCGGGGAACTCCTTCCGCCTATGAGCGTGGAGGAGCGGGTGGCGCTGGCAAAGAGGCACTACGCCCTGTCGCTGGAGATGAAAGGCTCTCCCAGGGGAGTGTATGAGATGCGCAGGCACCTGTCCTGCTATTTCAAAGGCCTTCCGGATTTTAAGGAGACACGAATAAAACTGGTGACTTCGATGGACCCGCAGGAGATATATGACCTGCTGGACAGCATCACTGAACGCTGGGGAGGCGAATCCATAGAAGAAAACAACAACGTATACGGAGTATAACTATGCACGGGCAACTGATCCTTTTCCCTTACTATCTGGCGCTGAAGATACGTCACGCCATGTACGACCGAGGCTTCCTTTTCAAGTCCAAGGAAGCCGAGATTCCCACCATCTGTATAGGCAACGTTACGGTGGGAGGTACGGGAAAGACGCCTCATACGGAGATGATCCTGGACACGCTTATGCGTACTGAAGAGTGGGGAAGGCGCAACCTGGCCGTGCTGTCGCGCGGATACAAGCGCAAGACCCGCGGCTTCAGGATAGTGGATGTCAACGGCGAGGCCCTTGCCTTCGGAGACGAGCCTGTGCAGATAAAGCGCAACTATCCCTGGGCCACCGTGGCCGTGGATAAAGACCGCATCAACGGCTGCGACCTGCTGGCCCATCCTGAGAAGTCTCCCATTAAGACGTACCCCGCCGCGGACCTCGTCGTGCTGGACGATGCCTTCCAGTACCGCAGGCTCAAGGCCACGGTGAACATAGTGCTGGTAGACTACAACCATCCGGTGAGCAAGGACAGGCTGATGCCGCTGGGGCGCCTGCGTGACCTGCCTGAGCGCATCGGCAAGGCCCAGATAGTAATCGTGACAAAGTGCCCTCTCTATATGCAGGACGATGAGAAGCAGCAGTTCGCGCTGGACCTCAAGATCCGCGAGGACCAGAAGCTGTTCTTCACCAGCATAGACTACTCCCAGCCGGAGGCCATCTTCCTGGAAGACTGCAATTCCCGCTACATCTACTCCAACAAGGCCATAGTGTTCAGCGGAATAGCCGGGGACACCCCGCTGGTACAGTACCTCAGCGGCACTTACAAGGTGGTGAAGCGCCTTGGTTTCGGAGACCATCACCGGTACAGGAATTCAGATATCAGGGCCATATCTGCAGCCATAGACAAATGGCCTACTGCCGCCGTAATCACTACGGAGAAGGACGCCCAGAGAATCAGGGAAGTCAGGAAACTGCCGCATAAACTAAAGGAGAGGCTCTTCAAGGTGCCCATAAAGGTGGCTTTCCTGGAGCCGGAAGACGCAGAAGATTTCCGCCGGACTCTGCTGGATGCGATAAGAGTTGAATAAGTCTTTTGTTTTAAATATCTTTGCAATTGTAACGGGGTATTAGCTCAGCTGGTAGAGCGATAGGTTCGCAATCTATAGGTCGGGAGTTCGAGTCTCCTATGCTCCACATCTGTATGCTCAGAAAGATCAGCGTTTTTTTAAGCGATAAAGCCAGCATCTTCATCATCCTTACCGCGCTGGTCACGTTCTTCTTCCCCCAGCTTTTCTCGTGGGTCAAGGGCGATACGCAGACCATAATCCTCGGAATCATAATGCTCACGATGGGGCTTACCCTTACGCCTCAGGATTTCAAGCTTCTGGCTCAGCGCCCGCTCGACATCCTTATAGGGGCGGCGGCCCAGTTCACGATTATGCCTCTGGTGGCGTTCTCTCTCTCGTGGCTTTTCAGCCAGATTCCCGCTTTCGCGCCTTACAGCACCGCTATGGCTATCGGCCTCATCCTCGTCGGTTGCTGCCCGGGAGGGGTGTCCAGCAACATCATGTCATTTCTCTGCATGGCCGACGTAGCCTATTCCGTGGGGATGACCTGCGCCTCGACGCTGCTCGCTCCCGTAATGACGCCGCTGCTGGTGCTTCTGCTGGCTGGCGAGCGCGTGGACGTGGACGCCCTGGGGATGTTCCGCCAGATCCTCATAGTGACCATTATCCCTATCGCTGTCGGATTCCTGCTCAATCTATGGCTGGGCCACAAAGATG
>JAGCVB010000021.1 GCA_017962585.1 Bacteroidales bacterium | reverse complement strand
TATGAGCCTGTCGGGGCTCAGGCCTGCGATCCACATAGTGTCTATGTGCGCGTTGCGGGCGCTGAACGATACGAATGCGGAACGCTCGCTCCTTCTTCCGTACAAGTCTATGTATTGTCTGGAGGGTGTCTCCTTGAACATACTGAGTTCATATTCTGTCTTCCTGTCACGGCAGGCCAGGGTGTCCTTCATATCGAAGAACATAAGTTCATAGACGCTGTCCCTTATGACGTTCACGGGTTTTACCAGGGAGTCTATGAAAGCGATGCTCTCGGTATCGGGATCGTATCGGTTGTTGCCGTTCTCGTCGGATATGGCATACATCCTGAAACCGGTGGCGGGAAGGTTGCGCAATGCGAAGAATCCCCACTCGTCCGTCTTGGTGGCGGCGAAGGGGAGTTCCTTGAACACGGCTGAATCTTCCTGGCTCTGATAGAGCAGCACGGTGGCGTTCTTGACAGGGTCCAGGGTGGTGCAATCCTGCACCAGACCAGTAACATACAGGGAGTCAATTGAATCTCCGGTAGAGAATACGAAGGAATACCCGGGGTAGGGGTTGTTCTCGTTTATGTCCTGAAGGGCGCCGTAGAAGTTGAGGGTATAGGTGGTGTTCTCATTCAGCGGTTCCTCGAAGGAGACTATCAGTTTCTTACCCTTCATCTTGTATTTGGGAACCGTTTTCTGCGGAGGAGACAGGAAAATGTTCTTGGGGTTGCTAACCTTGACGTACTCGTCGAATGTAAACTCGAATTTTGCTCCCTCCAGCGGCACTCCTATGACGTACGGACGGGGGTCCATCTTGACTATTACCGGCGGTATGGTGTCCTTGCGTCCTCCGGTAGGCGCCTGGGAAGTGTTGGCGCAGGAGTGCGAGAACATCGCGCCCCAGATAATCAGGAGCACTGGCAATACGGGGAAATATCTGTTCCAGAATTCTTTCATCATATGTCTGTCCTGATTACGCTCTGGATGCCGTTTATGGTTCCAAGTTTCTCTATCATCTTTTCCAGAATCTGCTTGTCGCGGACCATCAGTTCTATGTATCCGTCGAATATTCCCTGGTTCGAGCCAAGGTTTATCTTGCGCATATTGACGCCCATCACCAGGGAAATGTACTGGGAGATCTCCGTGAGGAGGCCGACCCTGTCCAGGCCCTGCAGCGAAATCCGTACCGGAAAAGCCTCGTCGCTCTTTGCAATGTCCCATTCCGGGGCCACCACCCAGTCTCCGTGCTTGGAGGCGATGTTCTCCGCGATCTTGCAGGATTTCTTGTGGACCGTGATGGTTCCGTTGGGGCCTTTGAAGCCAACTACGGCGTCACCCGGGATAGGGGAGCAGCAGGAGGCTATGATGTATCGTCTTCCCTGGGAGTCCTTGCTGTTGACTGTATAGTTGGACGGCTCCGGAGAGGCCACGGTCTCGGTATTGGATATGATTGCGGAGAAAGACCCCGTGTTGATCATTCCAAGGCCTATCCTGAAATAGAGTTCGTCGGCGTATGTGATCTGGGTGAAGTCCAGTATCTTCTTTATGTTCTCGTTGTTTACCGTAGCTCCTATGCTTTCCATCACTTCCCTGAACATCCTTGCACCCTCGAGTATGAACTCGTCCCTGCGGGACTTGAAATGGTTCATTATGTGGGTGATGGCGTTGCGGGTCTGAACGAACTGCAGCCACTCTTTCTTGGGCTCTTCTTTCTCGGCGGTGATGATTTCCACCTGGTCTCCCGTCTTGAGGACGTAGGACAGCGGCACCAGTTTCATGTTAACCTTGGCCGCGATTGCGTGGTAGCCTATTCCAGTATGGATCATATAGGCGAAATCCAGGGCGGTAGCGCCTTTCTGGATGGTCTTCTGGTCGCCCTTGGGAGTGAAGACTATGATGTCCGTGGTAACCAGGTCGGAATGGATGATATCCAGGAGTTCCATCGCATTGAAGTCCTTCTGGATGAGTATGTCCTTGACCTTTACCAGCCACTTGTCCATTTCGGACTCGTTCTCGGATATGTATCCGCCTTTCTTGTAAGCCCAGTGGGCGGCAATTCCTTTCTCGGCAATGTCGTCCATCCTCTTGGAGCGGATCTGGACCTCCACCCACACTCCCGAATTGCTCATCAGGGTGCAGTGCAGGGCCTCGTAGCCGTTGTTCTTAGGATGCTTCACCCAGTCTCGCACGCGGCTTGGCTGGTACCTGTAGATACCGGTGATAATGGAGAATATATGATAGCACTGGACGCGCTCAGTCTCGTTTGTGCCCTGAGGAGGGGTGAATATGATGCGCACTGCATAAAGGTCGTAAACCTGGTCGAAGGTGACGTCCTTTGTGCGCATCTTATGCCATATTGAGTAAGGGCTCTTGACCCTCTTCTTTATCTCGAAGTTGAAGCCGGCCTCTTCCAGGGCGTCCTTTATCGGCTTCATGAAGTCGTCTATCTCTATGTCCTTGGTGGCACGGCTCTCGGCAATCTTGGCCATTATGTCGTTGTAGTCGTCCGGCTCCTTGTACTTGAGCCAGATGTTCTCCATCTCGGACTTTATCTCATACAGACCCAGGCGGTGGGCAAGCGGGACAAATATGAACATTGTCTCCGAAAGCACCTTGTCGCGCTTGTATTCCGGCATGAACTCTATGGTCCGGCAGTTGTGCAGGCGGTCTGCCAGCTTTATGAGGGCGACGCGAACGTCATCGTTGAGGGTGAGCAGGATGCGCTTGAAGTTTTCGGCCTGGAGGCTGGCGGTGTAGCGGACCCTGTCCGGGTTCTTGTCCTCGTTGTCCAGCACGTTCTTGATCTTGGTGAGGCCGTCCACGAGGGTGGCTATCTTGTCGCCGAAGAGGGCCCTGATGTCATCTACGGTGTAGTCGGTATCCTCTACCACGTCGTGCAGGAGCGCGGCGCAGATGGACTTGTAGCCGAGGCCTATGTCGTCAACGACAATCTGGGCGACAGCTATCGGGTGTATGATATAGGGCTCGCCTGAGCGCCTGCGGACGTTCTTGTGCGCACCGTTGGCAAAATCGAAGGCTTTCTGGACGGTCTTGAGTTCGTTCTCGTCTTCGCATCGCAGACGGACCGATTCTTCCAAGGCTGCCCAGGAATCCTTTATCAGGCTGATATCCTCCTTTGTGAATACGCTAGCACTCATAAATCAAACAATGTCGGTTCTTTTACTTCGGCGGGAGCCTGTTCCCTTGACGGAATCATCTCCAGGAATTCTTTCTCCGAAACCACTCTGACACCAAGTTCCTCGCACTTGCGAAGTTTCTCAGGACCTGCCTTCTCTCCGGCAAGGAGGAAGGAGGTCTTTCCGCTCACGGAAGAACTGTTCTTGCCTCCGTTAGCCTCTATGACGGCCTTCATGTCATCCCTTGAGATGCTGAAGTTACCGGAAATCACTATGGTAAGGCCCGCAAGGGCGTCCGAGGCCTTGGACTGAGGCCCGGCCGTGCTGAAACGCAGGCCGTGGGCGCGGAGCCTCTCTATCATCGCCAGATGTCTGGAATCACGGAAATACTCGTATACGCTTGCGGCTATAACGTCTCCCACGTCTCCCACAGCGCGAAGGTCCTCAAGGGAGGCGTTCGCTATGGAATCCACGTCCCCGAAGTGCTGGGCCAGTTCTTTTGCGGTGGACTCACCGACAAAGCGGATTCCCAAGGCGTAAAGCACCTTCTCGAACGGGGTGGACTTGGAGGCTTCCAGGCTTTCCAGGAACCTCTTGACGGACTTCTCCTTCCAGTTCTCCAGCAGCATCAGGCTGCGGGCGTCAAGGTCGTAAAAATCGGCCGGAGTGAGCACCAGGCCCAGATTGTACATCTGGTTGACGGTGGCTTCTCCGGCTATAACGTTCATTGCCTTGCGGCTGAGGAAATGCTCCAGGCGGCCCTTTATCTGGGTAGGGCATCCGTCCTGGTTGGGACAGAACCATCTGGCTTCGTCCTCTTCCTTGACAAGGGCGCTACCGCAATCGGGACAGGTATCGGGGAAATGAGGCTTCACGCTGTCGGAAGGCCTTGCGGATAGTTCCACTGAAGTTATCTTGGGGATTATCTCTCCTCCTTTCTCCACGTATACGCTGTCGCCCACGCGGACGTCCAGCTGATCCATCCAGTCCTTGTTGTTGAGGGTGGCGCGCTTTACCACAGTGCCGCTGAGGGGTACGGGCTCCAGGTTTGCAACCGGAGTGACGGCCCCGGTGCGACCCACCTGGTAGTCTATGCTCACCACCTTGGTAAGGGCCTGCTCTGCCTGGAATTTATAGGCCACGGCCCAACGGGGGCTCTTGGCCGTAAAGCCCAGAGTGGTCTGCAGGGCCATCTCGTTTATCTTGATGACTATGCCGTCTGTGGCATAGGGGAGGTCCTTGCGATGGACGTCCCAATATCCAATGTAGTCTTCTATCTCGGAAATGCCGTGGCAGATGCGGCGGAGGTCAGACACCGGCAGGCCCCAGCTTGCGGCTGCGCTCAGGGCTGCATCGTGAGTCTCATAGCTGACGCTCTGGCTGGGAATATGGTACAGCGTGCACCACAAACCCCTGTGGGCCACTTCCTGCGGATTGAGCAGCTTGAGCGAGCCGGACGCGGCGTTGCGCGGGTTTGCGAAAGGCGCCTCGCCAATCTCTTCCCGCTCCGCGTTGAGGCGTTCGAAGGCCTCGAAGGGCATAAGGACCTCTCCGCGGATCTCGAAGTCCCGGGGCCAGCCCGAGCCTTTGAGAGTCTGGGGGATGTTGGATATCATACGCACGTTAGCGGTGACATCGTCCCCGACCACGCCGTCCCCGCGGGTGAGGGCCCTGAACAACTTGCCGTCCACATAGTTGAGGCAGATGGCGGTGCCGTCGAACTTGAGTTCGCAGCAGTAGGTGAAACCGGACTCCAGAGCCTTGTCGGCCCTCTGGGCGAAGGCTTCAACCTCCTGGATGGAATAGGTGTTGCCCAGCGAGAGCATAGGATAGCGGTGAGGATACTGGGCGAAGCCCCGGTCAAGGTCCGACCCCACCTTGCGGGTGGGGGAGTCCGGGGTCACCAGGTCCGGAAACTCCGCTTCCAGGGCTTCCAGGGCCTTCATTGTCTGGTCGAACTCGTAGTCGCTCATAGTGGGGGCGTTCAACACGTAGTACTTGTACGAGTTGTCCCTGAGCACCTTCCGGAGTTCCTCAATTCGGCGTATGGCTTCGCTTTTGTCCATTATCTCACAAATTTACCAAATTATTATTAAATTTGCGACCAATCGGTTGGTAAGTAGATCAAATTAAATATATCTAAAAATGAAAGATGCAGTAATTATCCTTTGCGGCGGCGGCCCGGCTCCGGGTATGAACACCGTCGTTTGTTCAGTAGCCAAGACATTCCTCAACAACGGTTTCCGTGTAATTGGCCTTCACGAGGGCTACAGCGGCCTTTTCAGCAAGAATCCCCGTTACGAAGACCTGGACTTCTACAAGGCTGACAGGTTCTTCAACAAGGGAGGCTCCTACCTCCAGATGAGCCGCTTCAAACCTACGGACGCCGACTTCGAGAACAACTTCAACCTGAGCCTTTTCCAGGACAACAACATCAAGTTGCTGGTTACAGTGGGAGGAGACGATACGGCTTCAACGGCAAACCGCATTGCAAAGTTCCTTACTGCCAAGAATTTCCCCATCAAGAACATCCACGTTCCCAAGACCATCGACAACGACCTTCCTCTTCCGGGCAACGCCCCCACCTTCGGATTCAATTCCGCCAAGGACGAGGGAGCTCACCTTGCCCGCACAATCTATGAGGACGCCCGCACATCCGGCAACTGGCTGCTCATTTCAGCCATGGGCCGCAGCGCCGGCCACCTTGCCCTGCATATCGGCGAGGCCACCCATTGCCCTATGACCATCCTCCCGGAGATGTTCAACAAGACCGACATCACCGTGGACAAGATAATCAAGCTCACCCTCTCCGCAATCATCAAGAGGAAGATCCTTGGAATCGGTTACGGAACCGTAGTAGTTGCCGAGGGAGTATTCCACGACCTTGACGCAGAAGACCTCAAGGCCACAGGCGTACATATGAGCTATGACGAGCACGGACACCCTGAGCTTGGCAAGATCAGCAAGGCCGTCCTGTTCAACGACATCCTCGAGAAGGAGTACAAGAAACTGGGCATCAAGGTCAAAACCCGTCCGGTAGAGATCGGTTACGACGTACGCTGCCAGGACCCTATCGCATTCGACCTCACATACTGCACACAGCTTGCAATGGGAGTTTACGAACTGTACGCTAAGGGAGAGACAGGATGCATGGTTTACGTGGACGCCTATGGCGAGCCTCATCCGCTTTACCTGAAAGACCTCCAGGACGAGAGCGGCAAGATTCCTCCGCGCAGGGTGGACATCGACGGCGGCATCGCACAGAACTACTACAAGAACATCTGCCACTACATCACTCCGGAAGACTACGAGGCCGCCAAGGCTTACGTGCCGGATCCTGAAAAATATGATTTCAAAAAAATCCTGAATTGGGATTAATTAAACAAAAATTACTATCTTTAAGCACTTTATCGAACTAATCACATCTTAATAATAGAATAAAACCATGGGAAAATTTGAAATCAAGATCAGGAAGGACGGAGATTTCCAGTTCAACCTCAAGGCCGGCAACGGAGAGATCATCCTCACCAGTGAGGGCTACACAACAAAGGCAGCTTGCCTCAACGGAATCGAGTCAGTAAGGAAGAACTCAGCTGACGACAGCAAGTTCGAGGTTCTCGAGGCAAAGAACGGAAAGATGTACTTCCGCCTCAAAGCCGGAAACGGCCAGGTTATCGGCGCAAGCCAGATGTATGCTTCCAAAGAGACCGCAAAGAAGGGTATCGCTTCTGTAAAGAGGAACGCTCCCGAGTCTCCTATCGTTGAGATTGAGCCGGCTCCCGAGGCTTAAAGCTTGATGATATTTCCCCCGAAAGGAGGAATGTAAAGATTGATACGGCTGACGTATCCCGGAATGAAAACGGGTATGTCAGCCTTCTCTTTTGTAAAGTTGGCACCCAGAAGGAAGGTGCCTCTTTCGGATATGCGCATCCAGATGTAATGGCTGTCCACCCTGAAGCCGGGGGCGTCCAGGTTGCAGTAAACCAGGTCGTACGTGGTGCCCCAGTCGGGGGCGGCTGCCATTAGTCCGCGGAACACGGCCAGGGTGGCACGCTCCTCGTCCTTGAGGCCCTCTCCGGTATGGATGTATTGGTACAGGCGCTGAAGCGAAGGTATCTCCACTTTGTTGAAGATTGAAGTCCTGTGGTCTTCAGTGTCCAGGGCGCCTTCTCCTATTTCCTCCCCGAAATACAGCATGAAAGGAGCCCGGTTGAGCAGCAGGGAGACAAACAGGGCGGGGTAGGCCTTGGGCAGCCTGGGTTCGTCGTGGTTCTCCAGGAAATTGAGCATCCTGGGCTGCAGGTCCTGCAGGAACTGCCAGTTCCAGGATATCTTGCGGGCGTTGCCGTGACCGTCCAGAAGTTCCTTGAGTATGTCGTACAGGCCGGATTTGTCGTAGAGGAGGTCGAATCCTACGTCGTAAGCGTACCTGCGGTATTTTTCCCTTGTATATACTTCCGCTATGAACATAACTTGGGGGAAACGCCGCCTGACTCCTGCTATGAGCCATTTGAGAAACTCGGGAGGCACCATCTCCACCATATCGCAGCGGAAGCCGTCCACGCCTTTTTCCGCCCAGAAAAGGAGGATGTCAAGCATCTTGTCCCAGTTTGGCCTGTATCCGTAATCTATCTTGAGGGTGTCGGACCAGTCGTAGTCGTAGTATCCGCAGGTCTTTATCCCTCCACGTGAGTCTGAATAATCAGGAGAGACGTGGTTGGGGACGAAGTCTATGATCACCTTCAGGCCGGCCTTGTGCGTGCGGTCCACCAGGGCTTCGAAATCTTTCATCCTGTTTCCTTCGTCCTGGCTCAGATAGGGATTGACGTCGTAGTAATCGCAGATGGAGTAGGGGGAGCCGGGGTTTCCCTTGACATAGGGCTTGCCGGTGGAATGCCGGATGATTCCCGTATACCATACGTGGGTTATGCCCAGCGTCTTGAAATAATCCATGCACTGGGTGTCTATCTGCTGAAGGGTGCCGTTTCCCCACAGCCTGGGAAGCATCTGGTATATTATCATAGCCTGCGCCTGAATTCAGATAGGGTTATGGCAGTGGCAACGGCCACGTTGAGGGATTCTGCGGTGGGCCCGTTGCTGAACGAAGGTATCAGAAGCCTGCTGTCAACTTCTTTTGCAACCTCGGGGCTTATGCCTGCCGACTCGTTTCCCATTATGATCAGGCCTTCTTTGGAAAGGGTCTGCCCATATATGTCCTGCCCGTCCAGGAAAGTCCCGTATACCGGAAGTCCCGCCTCCTTGAAACGCCTGCACAGACGGGGTATGTCGCAATAGATAACTTTCTTGCGGAATATGGCTCCCATAGTGGCCTGCACCGTCTTGGGATTGTAAAGTTCCACCGAGTCTTCGGAAGCGTATATTACATCAGCCCCGAACCAGTCAGCCAGCCTTATAATGGTGCCGAAGTTGCCCGGGTCCCGCACGCCGTCTAGGGCTATGCAAAGGCCTTGGCATTCAAGTTCGTCATTCAAGGGTTTTGCCTTTACAACGGCAAGCACGGGGGAGGGGCTGCTCAACTGGGAGATACGCGCCATTGCATCGTAGCCAATCTCGTCCCTGCGCCATATTTCCACTACCTGGAAATCCGACTCCTGGGCTTCGGAAACCATCTTTTCTCCTTCTACCACGAACAAGCCGGTCTCGTCCCGGTACTTCTTTGCAGAAAGCGCCCGGATGGCCTTTATGTGATTTGTGGAAAGAATGTTGCCCATCGCTTGTTTACGAGTAAACAAATTTAACTACAATTCTTCATTTAAATGCCATATTATATGCTTTTTCTTGTAAATTTGTATGATTATGCGTTTGCGTAAAGGTCCCGGTAAATACATCCTCGCACTATGCGGAGCAGCATTCCTGACCGCATCCTGCTCCAATGCACGCTTTCTTGAACAGGATGGCGTCCATTACCTTGTCAGCAACAAGGTAAAGTTCACCGAGCACACGGACCTTGCCACTTCAGACATCACCCCTTACATAAAGCAGGAACCTCCCAGTGGGCTCAAACTGTCCCGTAAGAAAAGGGTGGAGTACAGCCAGGAACTGGCGGAAGCCTCCTGCAAAAGCATCGTAGACCACCTGGAGTATCTGGGTTATTACAAATCTGTTGTCGAGCCCCTCACGGTATACAAGAAGAACAAGGCCAACGTAACATATTTCGTGACCCCCGGCACCAGGTACAAGATTTCTGAAATCAACTACAAACTGCCTCAGGGATCTTCCCTTGAAGCCGATTTCCTTGACGACGTACCCAACGTGTCAGTGAAAGTGGGGGACTACCTGTCCGAGGCCGCCCTTGAGGCCGAAACCGCCCGCAGCGTGGCCTACCTTCACTCCAAGGGCTACTACAGCCTGAACGCAAACTTCTATTCGTTCGAGGCCGACACCCTATCCGGGCCGGACAACGCAATCCTGGAAATGAGGGTCAACGAATACACCCGTAACCAGACTCCGTCCGAAGGCAGGATGCACGAGATATTCACCATCGGCGACGTCACGTTCTCATATCCCGAAGGACTCAAGTTCCACAACAACATCCTCAAGAGCCTCAATACCATCAAGCCCGGCGCCATTTACGACGCTAACGAGGTCAACACCACCTATTCCCGCCTCTCTGCCCTGAAGGTATTCAGCGGCGTGGGAATAGAACTGTCCGAGGCCGAGGACAACAAGGTCAACTGCGCCATCAACCTGATTCCTTCCAAACTGCAGGGATTCAAGGTAAACTGGGAGTCATCCTTCAATTCATCGGGACTGCTGGGCATATCCCCTCAGCTGAGTTACTACCACAAGAGCATCTTCCACGGGGGAGAGTGGCTGAACCTGGCCTTCATGGGCAACTTCCAGCGCAAGTTCAAAAGCAACATACGTTCTGAAGAATTCGGAGTGTCCGCAGGACTTAGCCTGCCCCGTTTCCTGGGTCTCCCTTACGAGTATTTCAAGGGGCCCAACGTACCCAGGACGGAGATAAACGCATCGTACAACTACCAGTCCAGGCCGGAGTACAAGCGCCATCTGTTCTCCACCTCTTACGGTTATTCTGGATACATTCTGAAAGGACTCTCGTACCAGTTCTATCCGTTGCAGCTCAACATGGTGAGACTCAACAACATAGACCCTGATTTCTACGAGAGCATCTCCTCCAATCCTTTTATGAAGTATTCCTACCAGAATCACTTGGACGCCGGTATGGGAGGCGTTCTTTACTATACCAGCAACACCGACCTCGTGCCAAAGACTTCCTATCACTACGTGAGGATGTCCCTGGATCTTTCAGGAAACATGCTGTACCTGTTCAGAGGAGCGATGAAAGAGGAGCCCAACGGTCAGAAGACCATCTTCGGAACCCCGTTCTCGCAGTACGTGCGTTCCGAAATCTCATTCGGCAAGACCTGGCGCCTGGGGCGCGACAACAAGCGCGCGCTGGCAACGCGACTGCTGGTAGGGGCGGGCCTCGCATACGGAAACTCATCGTCCCTTCCTTTCGAGAAACAGTTCTACAGCGGAGGCGCCAATTCCCTCAGAGGCTGGCGTTCCAGGTCTGTGGGTCCTGGAGATTCCAAGCTCAACCAGGTGTTCATCATCCCAAGCCAGACAGGAGATTTCAAACTGGAGGCCAACATAGAATACCGTTTCCCTGTAGTATGGAAGATAGAAGGTGCGCTTTTTGCTGAAACCGGAAACGTATGGACCTGGAAATCGGACAACCCGGGCGAACGCCTGACAGGGGAGTTCTACAAGACTCTTGCTGCAGACTGGGGTACCGGAGTCAGGGTGGACCTCAGTTTCATAGTCCTCCGTCTGGACCTCGGATTCAGGCTGCACGACCCTGCACGCGAATCCGGTTACCGCTGGGTAGGCCCTATGGATTGGTTCAGGTCTGACGGATGCGCCTTACACTTCGGTGTTGGATATCCTTTCTAGTTGATAGGTAAAATATTGGAAATTAAATTGTTATGAAAAAAATACTCTTATCGGTCCTGTTTATTTCGCTAGTCATCCCGGCATTCTGCCAGAACGACAACCAGTATGAGGAAATCCTGAAGGACCTGAAAGAAGACATAAAAGAAGCCGTAGACAACCCGGATGAAACTGATTATACCCCGCTCCTGTGGGAATCTGACGACCGTATGTTCAGGCTCTACACCGTATCTCACATCGGCTACGGCCTCTATTGCATCAGCAACTCCAACTTCGTGCCGGCAATGTCGGGGGAGTTCTTCGTCAACCTAGTCCGCCTGGGCTTCTATCCTGTAGACGACTGGGGACTTGAGATGAACCTCGACTTCGGGCACAATGCCTTGAGATCTATTGAATCCGTCCTCCTGCTTGACGACCAGAGGGAAGTGTACGCAGTGCCTGCGCAGGAATTCCATCCTTCCAACGCCCGCAGGACACGCAGTTCTCTGGAATTCTACAGCGTGAACATACCTTTCCTGGTAAAGTACGACTACGGGAACCTGAGTTTCGGACTTGGAACTGAAATCAGCATGAATCTGGCAGGCCGTGCAAAATACAAGTACAACACGGGCCACGACACATACAGTTTCGTAGGGAAGAGAGCCGCCATAAACACTTTCACATACGCGTTTGCGGCAACGGCCTCGTATTACGACCTGGGTCTCTTCGTAAAATGGTATCCCAAACACGCAGGCATCCTGTCCGGCAGGAACCTGGATATGAAGAAGGGATACGTCTCTATTGGAATTTCTTTCGGTTTATAAGAGAGCACACATTCTCGACGTGATGCGTGTGGGGGAACATATCCACAGGCTGCACGTCTGTTATCTTGTAGTGTGCGCTTAGTAGATTGAGGTCCCTGGCCTGTGATGCCGGGTTGCAGCTGACATACACTATGCGGTCAGGCTCCGCGTCCAGGATGACTCTGGCCACGTCAGGATGGATTCCTGCACGGGGAGGATCCAGTATTATCACGTCCGGCCGGCCGTGTTCCCGGATGAAACTGTCGGTTAGGACGTCCTTCATGTCTCCGGCAAAGAACTCACAGTTGTCTATTCCGTTGTTAGAGGCGTTTTTCAGGGCGTCTTCGATGGCTTCGGGCACATACTCTATACCTATGACCTTAGACGCCTTGGAGCTCACGAATTGGGCAATTGTGCCCGTTCCGGTGTAAAGGTCGTAAACCACCTCTGAACCTGTAAGGGCGGCGAACTCACGGGCGGCGCAGTACAGTTTGTATGCCTGCGCCGTATTGGTCTGGTAGAACGACTTGGGGCCTATCTTGAAGGTCAGGTTCTCCATCTTCTCGTAGATGGCGTCATCGCCTCTGAAAAGGATGGGCTCCTGATCTGCGATGGAGTCGTTCAACTTGGTGTTCACTATGTAATACAGGGATGTAATCTGCGGGAATCTGTCGCATACAGCCTCCAGAAGGGGAGTGCGGGTTGCAGGGTCGTCAGCGGCAAATACCACTATCAGCATCACGTCTCCCTCCTGGTTGTTGCGGATCACCAGATTTCGCATATAGCCCTTGTTCAGGCGGATGTCATAGAATTCCAAGCCGTGCTTTATCGCATAATCCCTTATGAAAAGACGGATTTCGTTGGAAGGGGAGTCCTGCAGCCAGCAGTGCTCTATGTCAAGTACGCGGTCGAAGTATCTGCCTACGTGAAAACCAAGGCCAATTCGCTCGTTTTCAGGTAGTTGCTCAATATCTACGGGGTTTTCGAACCAACGGCGGCTGCTGAATGTAAATTCCAGTTTGTTACGGTAATACCTGTTCTTGTCAGAACCTATGACAGGCTTGATTTCCGGGACTTCCAGATGACCTATCCGGACCAGTTGGTCGTAAACCTGCTGACGCTTGGCCTCAAGCTGCATTTCGTAGGGCAGGTGCTGCCAGCGGCAGCCGCCGCATATCCCGAAGTGACGGCAGAAAGGCTCGAGCCTCTGAGGAGACGGCTGGATAAGTTTGGCCACGTAGCCTTCCATGTAGTTTTTCTTTTTCTTGGTTACGCGGATATCAACCACGTCGCCAGGAACTGCGTACTCTACAAATACCACCATGCCGTCGATATGGGCAAGAGCCTTGCCCTCGGCGGCTACGGCTTCGATTGTAACGGAAGGGAAGAGCAGATCTACTTTCTTTCTCATTGTCCGTACAGGTAAGTTAACATAATATAAATTGTGTAACAAAAGCGCTACAATGTCAGGGACAGGCCGAATACCAGTCCCAGCGTACTTCTGTCACTTCTCCTCAGCACCTCCTCAGGCACCGGCGTATGTGTGTATTTGTCAAATATGAGCAACGGATGGTCTGCCGCAAATTGCAGCGCCAGGAATCCGTCCACGCAGAAATTCTTATAAATAGGAATTCTGTATCCTGTTCCGGCCTTTGCTATGATCAACGGTTTCTTGTTGAACGATCCTTTTAACGGAAATGCGCTTCCTGCGTCCAGGAATACTTTCCAGCCGGCATTGTCACAACCTTTGAAGAAATACGTGGTTCTCAGCGAGTACGGGATGACTTTACGCGCTTCATAAACAGACGTATAACCTGTATAAACGGCTGCTGTCAGATGGTCGGCGATGTTCACACCGGCATTCACCAGAAAGACTCCGCAGGAATGAAGTTCCAAAACCGTATCAGTATCGTGGACTCGTACGCCGTCAGTCGTAAAATAATTGAAAGTGTGCGAATCCATAAAAACGCCCGAATAGCCCCATTCGATGCCCCAGGTAAAACGCGTCTGGGCCTGCATCGCCAAAGGCACGCAAGCAATTATTAAAATTTTTAATAATTTATTGATTTTCAGCACTTTACCTATCACTTAAACCGATAACTGATACTTAATATGGGCATCCAGGCCTGGTACAGGCCGTTCTGATACAGCGACAAGGTGGTCTGGGAGTGCATCTTCATATGCAAGGCCAGGTCTGCCTGAAAGAATATGCACACGGCAAAGGAAGACGGAAAATCGAATCTGACGCCGGCATCGCCGCTGACTCCGGCAGCGAAGCCCTGTCTGACGTCCCTGTCCATCACATATCCGGCCATCAATCCCGGCCCGGCGAAAAGGCTGTAAGTTGCATCCCCGTCACCAAGACTCCCCTGTTTCAGGACCACGTTATGAAGGAAACTGAACCTTATTCCAGGCACTGAAGCCTTTAGCGAGGATATGCCGTAAATGTCGGCATAGAAGCCGAAAGAATTGAATCCGCGCCCGGTCCAGAGGAAGTCGGCGAATACTCCGAAACCTTTTGGGGAATGGATTGTCCCCCAAGAAACGTCCCCCTCCCCTGTCGGTTGTGCAGACAGGCTCAGAGGCATAAAAAGCAAGGCTGCCATCACTAGCGCCTTAGTCAAGTCAGGTTTCATTGACACGTCTGAAGCATTCATAGCAAATATAGCCATATTATTTGATTTTAGCCGAAATTTCGTACCTTTGGAAGACTAAAACAAAACCTAACATTTATGTCTGTTACTGTCAAGAAAGTAGAGAGCAGGAAGGACCTGAAAACATTCATCGAATTCCCCAACCGGCTTTACAAGGACAACGCATATTTCTGTCCCAAACTCTATATGGACGAAGTCGGCACTCTCTCAAAAGACAAGAACCCCGCTTTCGAATTCTGCGATGCCGATTATTTCCTGGCCTACAAAGACGGAAAACTGGCCGGCAGAGTGGCCGCAATAGTCAACAGGCGGGCAAACGAATCCTGGAAACACAATGAAGTCCGCTTCGGCTGGATAGATTTCATAGATGACCCCGAAGTGTCCAAAGCCCTCATAGACGCAGTTGAAAAGTTCGGCAGGGAGCGCGGTATGGACACCATCACGGGACCTTTGGGCTTCACCGACTTCGACGCGGAAGGAATGCTGGTGGAAGGCTTCGACAAGCTCTGCACCATGCCTCTGATCTACAACTACCCGTATTACGTCAAGCATATAGAGGGCCTCGGTTTCCAGAAAGAGACCGACTGGCTGGAATACAAGATCCACATCCCCAGGGTGCTCTCCCCCAAGTATATACGCATTGCAGATATGGTCAAGGAGCGCTATGGCCTCAAGATCCACAGACTCACCCGCAAGGAAGTCTTCAAGGAAGGCTGGGGCAAGAAGATCTTCGACCTCATCAACGTCACTTACGGAGAACTGTACAATTTCACCAACCTGACCCCCGGACTCATAGACAAGTACATTGAAACGTACCTGAGCCTCCTGGACCTCAAGTTCGTCTCAGTTGTAGTTGATTCTGAAAATGAGATAGTAGGTTTCGGAGTAATGATGCCTTCAATTGTAAGGGCTCTTCAGAAGAACCGCGGCAAGTTGTTCCCGCTGGGATGGTGGCCGCTGGTGAAATCTATGTACCTCAAGCACGAAGACAACCTGGAACTCCTCCTTATAGGAATCCGTCCCGATTACCAGAAGAAAGGCGTAAACGCCCTCATCTTCTGCGATATGTTCGAGACTGCCATCAAGGTGGGCTTCACCTATGCCGAAACCAACGCCGAACTGGAGGACAACCTCGACGTCCAGTCCCTCTGGGCCGGATTCGACTTCGAGCAGCACAAACGCCGCAGAGCATACACCAAACATCTTTAGAAACTAATGAGCGCCAATTCCCAGATGCTGCCTCCCCTTCCGGAGAGGATGCGCCCCCATTCTCTTGAAGAGTATGTCGGGCAGAGGCATCTCGTGGGTCCCGGCTGCGTGCTCCACAACATGATCAGCAGCGGAGCGCTTTCCTCCTTCATATTATGGGGTCCTCCGGGAGTCGGCAAGACCACCCTGGCGCGCATTATGGCAGACACGCTGGACCGCGAGTTCTTCACGCTTTCGGCCGTCAGCGCCGGTGTCAAGGACGTGCGTGAAGTGATAGAGCACGCGCGCAGCAAGACGCTGTTCTCCCACGCCGCAGCCCCGGTACTTTTCATCGACGAGATACACCGCTTCAACAAAGCCCAGCAGGATGCGCTCCTGGGAGCTGTGGAAAGGGGCGACATAGTGCTGATAGGCGCCACCACGGAGAACCCCTCCTTCGAGGTGATCACTCCCCTCCTGTCCCGCTGCCAGGTTTTCGTACTCAAAAGCCTTTCAAAGGAGGACCTGCTCACTCTGCTTGACCGCGCCCTTAAGAACGA
Source organism: Bacteroidales bacterium (assembly GCA_017962585.1). Lineage (GTDB taxonomy): Bacteria > Bacteroidota > Bacteroidia > Bacteroidales > UBA932 > Cryptobacteroides. Next base: position 20,055 of record JAGCVB010000021.1, on the reverse strand, counting down.
CCAGGTGCTGCGCGAGCGCAACATTGTCCTGAAGGAAAGCGACGCCCTCCTGCGCCAGAGCGGAGGCGACGGCCGCAAACTCCTGAACATCCTCGAGATGGTGGTTGACGCCCAGGCCGGCGCCGGGCAGATAGTGATAGACAACAAGACCGTCAGCGAGTGCCTTCAGCAAAGTACCGCCATATATGACAAGAACGGGGAAATGCACTACGACATCATCTCAGCCTTCATTAAGAGCGTGCGCGGCTCTGACCCCAACGCAGCCGTTTACTATATGGCGAGAATGCTTGACGGAGGCGAAGACCCCCTTTTCATAGCCCGCAGGCTCTGCATCCTGGCTGCCGAGGACATAGGCCTTGCCAACCCCAACGCCCTGCTCCTTGCCAACGCCTGCTTCCAGATAGTGAACAGCATAGGAATGCCGGAGGCCAGAATTCCCCTGAGCGAGACAGCCATCTACCTGGCGTCCTCCCCCAAGAGCAACGCCGCCTATCTGGCCATAGAATCGGCCTGGCAGGCCGCCCAGCAGGACCAGACGGCAGCCGTGCCCCTGTACCTGCGCAACGCCCCCACCAAGCTGATGGAAGAACTGGGCTATGCCGACGGCTACCGCTACGCCCACGACTACCCGGGACACTTCGCCGACCTCGAGTTTATGCCCGAGGCGTTCAGGGGAACCGTCTTCTACCATCCGCAGGAGAACCCTGCTGAAGACAAGCTCAAAGCCTATCTCCAGGCCTGCTGGCCTAAATATTATTCCAAGAAAAAAGACTAATTGACTGACAGTCTGCAGACTATGTCACGTATGGGGCGGTTGGGATCGTTGGTGAACAGCCTCACGCGCAACTCATCCTGACGGAAATACTTGTCCTTCAGAAGCAGGACAGCCTCCAGTTTCATAGACTTGCCGGGGGCAATGGAAGCGTTCTGCTTGACATTGACAGTTATCGCATCCGGAATTTCCATCTTCAGGATTTTCAGGTCTTCCTTGCCGTCGTTGAAAAGAGTGACGGAGGCCTTGGCCTTCCTGCCGGTTTTAACCTTACCGAAATCCAACTGAGTGGGTTGGAACCTGAGGGAGGCCGCACCCGGCTTCTTGTCTACAGTTTGCACAGCATAGCCTTCCAGGGCCACGGACTTGCCCTTGGCCTCCCCTTTCGGGAATATGGCCACACCGTTATCCAGGGTACCTATACGGCCCGGTTCTGGAGAGAAATCTATCTCCACCAAACCGGTCTGACCGGCTTGAAGTGCCTGAGGCATACGCACCACTATATCCTTATCCGGACGGTCCAGGGTGTAATCCAACTGGATCTCCCTGCCGGATGTATTGGCTATTCCTACGGTCTTGACCAGGGACCTCCCCTGCTGGACGAATCCGAACCGGGCGGTCAGGCTGCTAACCTGGAGCCCCAGAACTAGGGGGAAGGGATATGCCTGGTCCACGTCTTTCTCCCTTTCCGCAACTACTCCCTCTACTATCAGGTTGTACCGTTCCTTGCCTCCCTTCAGGACAATCTGCACCGTCTGATGGAACTGGCCCGGCTGGCTTGCCGGGTCGAAATGTACTACTATAGCGGCCGCCTGGCCCGGAGGCAGCGGTGAGCGGCTGTATGTGGTGGTGGTACAGGAGCAGCCTGGAGTGACGAATTCCAGGACAACCTCGTGGTCGGACAGATTGATGTAGTTGAACTCGTGTGAGACTACCCCGTCGGCCTCTTTGATCAGGCCGAAATCCCAGGTGGTACTGTCAAAGCGGAGGCTTGTTTCCACAGGCCTTTGGGCGGCTGCCGTCAAGCAGCAGAATAGCAACAGGATTATTCCTTTCTTCATATTCAGTTGTAAATATATGAATACTTTCGTTTATTTTTGTAAAAACTTCCGCCATGTCAAAGATACATATACGTATAGCATACGCGTCTCTGGTCCTGCTGCTGTCCGCGGCCTGGGCGTTGGCAGGCAACAATTACGCCTTCCATCACCTGACCACGGCCAACGGCCTCACCAGCAACACTGTAATGACCTGCGCCCAGGATGACTTCGGTTTTATCTGGGTAGCCACCAAGGACGGCATCTTCAGATATGACGGGCACGAGTTCGAGTCAATGGAGACAATAGACCCTGACGGATACAAAGGGGGTAAAGTCTTCTCAATGACAATAGACCGCAGCGGAATAATCTGGTACTGCACCGACAGGAACGCCGGGTATTACAACACATATACTAACGAATCAGGAATCCTTGATTTTCCCCAGCAGGAAGTATACTACACAATCTGTCCCGACTACGACAACAATATCTGGTTCGCCGGAATCAATTCCACAGTCAGGTACAACGTAATTACAAAGACAGCCGAGACCCTTGACATCAAGTCCAGGCAGTCGTCACAGAGCATCTCCGCTACCACAGACAACAATGTATGGATCACCGGACAGAATGGTGACCTGATCAGGTACAACAACCGCACCGGCGCCTTAGTCAACGTCCCTTTCTTCACCGACCAGGAAATCGCCTCAGGGAAAGTCATCACCAGCATAGTCAATATGGGAGACGGCATTATGCTGCTGGCGGACAACTCCGGATGCCTGCACAGGTACGACACCTGGACATCTGGCCGTGACGTCTTCAACAACCGTCTATCCGGCGTCAACGTCCTTAGAGCCCGTTCTTCCAATGAGATATGGGTGGGAACCTCCAAGGGCCTCTATATCCTGGACGGCAGCGGCAGAGTGACTGACTTCATCTCAGACCACCAGGAGTACGAACTTAGCAACTGCAACGTGATGTCCATTCTCCAGGACCACGAGAACAATATGTGGGTCAGCACCTATCACGGAGGCCTGAACCTGCTGACCAACGACGAGAGGGGCATCAGGCTCTTCCCCAACCTTTCCACCAGAAGCGACATAAACGGAAGGATTGTCCGCACCATCGCGTCTGACAGCCTCAATGACCTTTGGATAGGCACAGAAGACGGCTGCCTCTGCATCTACTCCCCTTCCGACGGCAGAATCACTGACTTGACCGCACTGAACAATTTCCCCGAGCACAACATCCATTCCCTGCTGAGCCAGGGCAGCGAGATGTGGGTCGCCACCTACGACAACGGGGTAATGGTCTTCGACGCGGTCAGCGGCGGATTCCTCCGGAAGATAGATTTCCCCGCAAGCAACTGCACATATCTTTTCAAGTCCAGGGAAGGCAGGACTTTCCTGGGTACCACAGACGGCCTTTTCCAACTGAATCCAGCCAGAGGGACTTTCGAGCAGATACCCGAAACCAAAGGTCTCTTCATACACAGCATAACGCAGGACAGTTACGGGACAATATGGCTTAGCTGCTTCGGACAGGGAATCTGGCAGAAGAGGAGCAGTTCAAACACCTACATCAAGATAATGGGAGAAGGCACCCGTTTCCCCCTGTCATCTGAGTACATCTCCAGTATGTACGAAGACGACCATAACCGGATGTGGGTGGCCACCGAGGGTGCCGGAGCCTTCTATTTCTTCCTTGGAGATTCAGAACTTCAACTGCACCATTTCACCAAGAAAGAGGGCTTCCCTTCTGATATTGCCTGCGCCATAGTCCAGGACAAAAATTCCAGGATCTGGATTTCTTCCACTATGGGACTGGTTGAAATAGATGACGAGACGGCCTCAATCAAAAGGATCTTCCTGGACAACAGCGCCACATTCAACAGGTCTTTCAGCCACAATGCCGCTTATCTGGCACCGGACGGAAAAATTTATCTTGGCTCCTACAACGGACTGGTGGCCCTGGATCCTGAAGAGTTGTCAAAGACCGTGATCAACCCCAACCTTTACATAAAGAGGGTATACATCAAACGCGGCTCCCGGGACATACAGTTTCTGGAGGAAGGGAAATCTTCAATCCTGTCAAACCACATAAAGATCCATCAGAGGGAAGCCTCCGCTATAAACATCGACTTCAGTTCTCCGGGATACTCCAACCTGAGTTCTCCCCGTTACGATTACACCCTCAAAGGCAAAGGAGTCAGGCTCAGCAATACCACAAGCAACAGCAGCATAGTGCTGAACAACCTCAAGCCCGGCAAATACACCTTCACTGCCGGCATTTCCGGCTTCTCCTCCCCTGAGTCTTCCAAGACACTGGAGATAGACGTACTGCCGTCTTTCTTCAACTCTTTGCTGGCAAAACTGATCTACGCTCTTCTGGCTTGCCTGGTTCTGTACTTCATTGTACACCAGACAAAGGAAAAGAGGAAAGGAGACCAGATGCTGGCTATGAAAGAGATGGAGAAGAACAAGCAGAAGGAACTATACGATTCCCGCGTATCATTCTTCAGCTACATAACCCACGAACTCAGAACCCCTCTGACACTGATCAAACTGCCTCTAGACAAACTGCTGAAGGACAAGGACATTCCTGCAGAAGCCCAGGAAGACCTGCATACCATCCAGTCCAATGCCGACAGGCTCATCCAGCTTTCCAGCCAGTTCCTGGAACTGTCCAAGGTGAACGGAAAGGACCTCCAGCTCCAGTATGACAATGTGGACATACGCAAGGTGATTCAGAAGGTCTGCGACTATTTCCCGGCCGCCATCAAGGAAAGGAACCTTCAGATGAACGTCTCCCTGCCGGAAGATCCCATCTGGATCAACTCCGCCCCCGAGGCCGTTGAGAAGGTGATGACAAACCTCATAGGCAATGCCGTCAAATACTGCGCAAGCAGCATCGATGTCTCACTGGACCGCATCCAGGACAACATAGTCGCCAGGGTTAACAGCGACGGACCTCTAATCTCGGCCGAGGACGCCGAGAGGATCTTCGATCCGTTCTACCGCATAGACATACAGTATCCCAGCGCCGAAGGACAGAACGGCGCAGGCCTGGGCCTCCCTCTTTCCAGGAGCCTGGCCATAGCCCTTGGCGGAAGCCTTAACCTGGACCTTGGGGTCAAGGACCGCAACTCCTTCGTTTTCACATTCCCTGCAAATCCTGTCCAGGCAGAATCCCAGGCTGGTGAAAGCGCCCCCGCCACATCTGACTCTGAAACCGCAGAGGACGAATCTCACGAGGGACGCAGGATCCTGGTGGTGGAAGACGCCGAAGAACTAAGGGACTACATCGCCAAGGAACTTGCCCGGTCTTACAAGATTATCACTGCAGGCAACGGCAAGGAAGCCCTGGGCATAATCAGGTCCCAGAAAGTCGACCTGGTGATATCCGACATAGTAATGCCTCAGATGGACGGAAAGGAACTCTGCCGGACAATAAAGAATGACACCGACCTGAGTTACATACCGGTTATCCTGCTCACCGCCATAGCAGGGCCTGAAAGCCAGATTTCTTCCCTGGAGGCAGGTGCTGACCATTATCTGGAGAAACCTTTCTCCATAGAACTTCTCAAGGCTACCATAGAGAGCCTGTTCCATTCCAGGGAGATAATGTTCAAACAGTTCTCAGAGTCCCCTCTGACGCACTTCAACAGCATTTCCGGAAACAAGATAGACCAACAGTTTATGGTCAACCTCAGGGAAATCATCTTCGAGCATATGTCTGACGAGAACCTGGATGTGGAGATGCTCACGGACCTGATGCACACCAGTACTTCAACCCTCTACCGCAAGGTGAAGGCAAATACCGGTCTCAAGGTCAACGAGTACATAAAGATATGCCGTCTGAAGAAAGCGGCGGAACTGCTGGCCCAGGGCAAGTACAAGATCAACGAGGTAGCCTACCTGACAGGTTTCTCCTCTGCTTCCTATTTTGCCACAAGCTTCCTGAAGCAGTTCAACATATCCCCTTCCAACTTCGTGAAGAGCATAAAGAACGAGAATACCGAGAACTGATCAGTATTTCATTCCCATATTCCACATAGTGAAGGCCCAGGAGTCCGTCTGCTCCTGCAGGGTCTTGCTCAAAGGCTTGCCTGAGCCGTGTCCGGCGTCGGTCTCTATCTGGATGAGTTTCACCCTGTCTCCCGTGTCCGAAGCCTGGAGGGTGGCCGCGTACTTGAAAGAATGTGCGGGCACTACCCTGTCGTCGTGGTCGGCAGTTGTGACGAAGACGGCCGGATACGGCGTACCGTCGTTCTTGATTGTATGGAGCGGAGAATAGGCGCGCAGGTAACTGAACATCTCAGGGCCGTCTGCGCTGGTGCCGTAATCCGACGCCCAGTTCCAGCCGATGGTGAACAGGTGGTAACGAAGCATATCCATCACACCCACACCCGGAAGGGCCACGGCAAAAAGGTCGGGCCTCTGATTGATAACGGCTCCCACTAGCAATCCTCCGTTGGAGGCCCCGGAGAGGCCCATCTTGGCCGGTGAAGACCACCCCTCGGAAATGAGGTACTCGGCCGCCGCTATGCAATCGTCAAATACGTTCTGCTTGCGCATCTTGGTTCCTTGCTGGTGCCACTCCTCGCCATATTCGCTGCCTCCCCTGAGGCACATGCTGGCGTAAATGCCTCCTGCCTCCAGGAAAGGTATCCTGTAGACGGAGAAGCCGGGGGTGACGCTGATGTTGAATCCGCCATAGCCGTACAGCATAGCAGGGTTGTTCCCGTCCTTCTTCAGGCCCTTCTTATATGTCAGGAACATCGGAATCCTGGTGCCGTCCTTGCTCTGGTAGAAGACTTCCTCGCAAACGAAATCGTCCGGGTTGAAATCCACCTTTGGCGCGAAATACAGTTCGGACTTTCCTGTTTCCATATCCAGTTTGTAAACGGATGAGGGGAACGTGAACGATGCGAAACTGTAATAGGTCCCTTTCTCCCTGAAGTTGCCCGATATGCCTACAGAGCCGAACGTCGGGAGCTCCACTTCGTAAAGTTTCTTTCCGTTTATGTCAAAGACGTCAACGTGGTCAGATGCGTCACGGCTGTATGTTACGGCAATCTTGCCTTCCACGAAGTCTACACCTGTAATGGCGTCTTTGCTTTCTGGAATCAGGTCAGTCCAGTTCTGGATCTGAGGGTCGGAGAGCCTGCCGCGCATAACCTTGCCCATCGGGGCCTGGTAATTTGTGTAGACATAGAAGTAATCCCCTTCTGTCTCATTGACGTTATACTCGTATTTGTCGTCGTAGGCAATCACACTGAATGCCGGATCCGGGTCCTGCAGGTCCTTGAAGAACAGCCTGTTGCCGGCATTGCCGCCAGATTCATAAACGAACATATACCTCTCGGAGGCATCCACCTCTCCCTGGTAGAACCGCATTGGGTCGTAATAGTTCCTGAATGCCAGTTGATCCTTGTCCTGGGTATCCCCAATCTTGTGATAGTAAACAAGGTGACTGGTGTTCTTGCCGGAACGCTCAGCCCCTTCCTCGGGAGCCGGATATGCGCTGTAGTAGAATCCGTTCCCCCGCCAGGAGGCTCCGGTGAACTTAGCCCATTCTATATGGTCCTGGAGGCGTTCTCCCGTACTCAGATCCATCACATATATTTCAGTCCAGTCACTTCCGCTGCGGGAAACTGTATACGCCATATACTTGCCGTCATTAGACGGATACACTCCTGTCAGGGCAACCGTACCGTCCTGTGACAGGGTGTTAGGATCCAGAAGAACTCTTGCCGGGGCATCTTCGGAATCCTGCACGTACAGTACATTCTGGTTCTGGAGCCCGTTGTTCCTGTAGGAATATATCTTGCCGTTCTTTACGAAAGGAGCCAGTTGCTTCTCATAACCGACCAGTTGGGTAAGCCTTCCCTTGAGTTTGTCCCGGAAAGGAATGTGGGAAAGATACTCCTCGGTGACCGCGTTCTCCGCCTTCACCCATTCTGCCACCTCGGGAGCGTTGTCATCTTCCATCCACCTGTAGGGGTCGGCCACCTCCATTCCGTAGTAATCGTCCGTATGGTCTGACCGGAAAGCCTCCGGATACGGCTTATGGGCATTCCTGTCCATCCTGTTGCACGCTGCGCACATAATTCCAATCGCCAGTATAATATAAATGAACCTTCTCATATCGTCTGTTTTACTCTTACAAATATACAAATCATTTTCCTCTTTCCCTCTCCCGCCACCGGACAGGGCCGGGACCGGGTTATTAGTAGTATTCCATAAAAGGCCGTGGCAGATAAAGCGTTGATTATCAAAGAAATAAGTAGTTCAATACCCTCTAAAACCGGGGGTATTGGAAGTATCATTCGGCTGATACACAGATAGTTACGTGCCACGGCTTTTAGGGGACTTTCCAGTTGATGGCTCCCGTCACAGGGAGAAGAAGGAGGAATGTCTGCAATGCCCGACAGAAAGGTCGAATACATCAGGCAGCTCCAGCAACAAGGACACAAGGTTGCTATGGCAGGCGACGGCATCAACGACAGTGCCGCCTTGATGGCTGGTCACAAATAAAAGGCGAAAATGGGGGGAATAATTATTTTTATATATTTGTGACGCCTGACAGATATTTGACGGAATGTTATTACAGATTGTATTGCTCATAGGAGGGCTCGCGCTGGTCATATTCGGAGCCGACTGGCTGGTTGACGGAGCCTCCGGAATCGCCCGCAAAGCCGGAATCAGCGAGTTCGTGATAGGTCTCACCATAGTAGGTTTCGGAACCTCCTGCCCTGAACTGGTAGTCAGCCTCACAGGCGCCTTCCAAGGTCTGGCCGACATATCATTGGGAAACGTCGTAGGATCCAACATCTTCAACACCCTTCTGATATTGGGAGTCACCTCCTTGATAGCTCCGATGGCCATAACCAGCCACAACAAACTCAGGGACATCCCTATGGTTTTCGGAATCACCCTCCTGTTCATTCTGTTCGGCAAATACAACAATGACATCACCAGACTGGAAGGCATCATATTCCTGCTGCTCTTCGCAGGCTATATCTGGTATTCATTCAAGTCTTCCCCAAGGGAAGAAGAAGACGGCTCCAAAAAAGAAAAGCAGCTCAAGCTCTGGCACGCCATACTGCTGGTACTCGCCGGTCTGGCAGGACTAATAATAGGCGGCCGCCTGTTTGTGGACAATGCCACTGAAATTGCTCACGCAATGGGTGTAAGCGACAAGTTCATAGCCATCACAGTACTGGCCCTCGGCACTTCCCTGCCGGAACTTGCTACCTGTATTGTGGCAGCCGCAAAGAAAAAAGGCCAGTTGGCCCTGGGAAACATCCTGGGCTCCAACATATTCAATATCCTGCTGATAATCGGCGCATCCGCCGTGGTTACGCCACTGAACTTCAGCTCGATGAACTGGGTGGACCTTGGCGTCCTCCTGCTCAGCTCCATACTGCTGTTCACCAGCTGCTATGTAGCAAAGAAAGATGAGATAGACCGCGTGGACGCAACCGTAATGCTTCTCTGCCAGGCTGGCTATATGGCGTGGCTGTTCATCAACCTTTAGTTTTTCTTATCTGGCGCTTCCGAGTCCGATTCGTATTCCGGAAGAGACCGAGAAGTACATAGGCTTTACGGTACGGTAAGTCTCAAGAACGCGGCTTTCTGAAGGTATAGTATATCTCAATCCCGGCTCCACATACAAGCCGAGTCTTTCTGTCAGATTCAACTGGATGCCTCCGGCTCCAAGCAAAGAGAAACTGAATCCGTCCTTGACTATCTGTTTTCCTCCCAACGTGGCATTGATACAGTAGTCGCTTCCAATGCCTGCTCCCAGATACACATCCAGCCAACGGCCTGATGCCAGGGTCCAGTCCAGACGGACAGGGACACCGATATATTGTGCTATCTGGGTCTGATTACCGGAAAGGGAATATCTGAAGGCAGATTCATATCTGGAATATTCCAGCCCTGTTGTAAGGTAAAGACGTTCAGACAACGGCACCCGCCCACTGATACCGGTTCTGAAAGGGGTTTTATGTGAACGCACTCCGGTAAAAACATCCTTTGGCTCTTCAGAAGCAGAGACATACCCAGGCTGTTCCGGTGGTGTCGTCGGGGAAGACTGCAGATTTCCATACTGACTTGTTTCTGTCAAGGAACCACCTTCATTATAGTTTGCCGAAGAAAGATATCTGAACTTATCAGGAAGAGACAAATCATTTTTCTTCACGTTCGAGGGTGTCAATAACGCCGCCAGCAGTCCCCCTCCGGCAACGGCTCCTGCAAGCGGGCCAACTTTGATCTTTACCGGCTTTACTTTATTGTCCTGTGGAATATAGGGAGATACAGGTAAAACCGAAGACACCGCGGAATCTGCGGAAACAGTCTCCTGAGGAACTGTCTCCTCAGTTTGAACTTCTTCAGCAGGAACAACCTCCTCAGAAGCGTCCACATATTGGACGATATCTTCCTGGACGACTTCATTATTGGCGACAGCCCTCTGAACTGCCGGCTTTGGAGTTGCTGGCATTGAGGCGGCCACAACAGGAGCAGCCTCCAGGGTTGCATCTTCAGATTCAGGGACATCTATCTCAGGAGCTACAGCCACCGGAGCAGCAGGCTGAGAGACAACTTGAATGCCGTTTTCCTGTACTGATGGCTGGCGCAATAACAGCACCGCAGCAAGGCCTGCGGCCAAAGCCGGTGCCAACACCCAGACCAGAGGAAAACGCCTTGCCGCAGGCTTGACGGCGGCGCCGTTCCTGAGGGCGCGGAATTCCGCAAGGCTCCCTTCCGGAAGAGGACTGTCGTACCCTTCCATTTTATCCTTGATTATTTCTTCCCACTTTTTCATCGGTCTTGCGTTTTCAGATATTGCCTTATTTCTTCTTTAATTTGCTTCCTTGCCTTTGCCAGCGCGCTGGCAGATCCCTTTTCGCTTATGCCCAGCATTTTTCCTATCTCTTTATGGGTATACCCATCAATGCAGTACATATTGAAAACCGTCCTCCTGACATCCGGAAGCTGTGATATCCATTCCAGCAACTTTTCCTGAGGTATGGACTCCATCTCGTTTTCTGAAGGCTCCTGTACATCATCGTATACGCTGAAGTCAAATGATACAGTCCTCCATTTCTGCCGTTTTATATAATTAAGCGCTTTGTTGATTGAAATCCGCCTGATCCAACCGTAAAGGGAGCCTTGCCCGGTGTACTTGAATGTCTGAATTTTGTCCAGGGCCTGAATGAAGGACTCCTGCATCAAGTCCTTTGCCTTGTCATCGTCGCAGAGATACCTCCGGCAGAGCGTATACACCCTAGCTGAATATCTGGTATACAGCTCATCTTCCGCCAATCTGTCTCTCTGTGAGCAGGACTTGGCCAGAGCCTGCTCATCCATTTCTTTATACACTCCAGTTTTAATGTGAATGCATAAAAATACTCACATTATATCAATTATATGCCCAGCAGTTTTTATCCCGAAGCAATTTATACGTAGCAGCTACGCTGTCGCAATTCAATGCCTGAAGCACCATTTCTGTTCCCGAGTCTGAGATGACGCCGGAATATACTACAATGGACTGTTCACCAGATTTATCATACAAAGATACCTGCCCCTTCCCGGTCCAGCGGGCATCATACTTATGCATGTTCATCCCAATCATTCCGGCAATCCCGGTAAATATCCTGCAGCTTCTTCCTCCATCTACAAACTCCAGAGTGATTGTCCCGATATGGTCTTCCATCTCTCCGGTTGTCCCGTTCAATGTCTGAACCGGATACTGCCCATTCCAGATAGAATCCAGATACGGATTAATTTCCTCCTTGGTGCAGGAAGTGCCCACCAGACAAAGAATTCCAAAAGCCACAGCTACTGTTCTTAATAAAGATCCCATATCATTCATCATTCATTTCTGCCATATAAACACAGAGTACTCCAAAATACGTCTTCCTATTAATAAATAATTTAGAATTCCACCCTCCAGCTGAAATTGGGAAGGATAGGCAGCAAGGCTATTTCCCGCCAGGACTCGGTCCTGGTGTCAAAGTACAGCGATCTATAGGCGTTCTTTGGAGAGGACGGGGTTGGCGTAGATGTTCAGGAATATCTCACGCAGCTGTGTGCGGTCAAGGGATTTCTGCAACTTGCCTATCTTGTGGGCGACGTACTTCTCGAAATCGGCTTTCTGCTGAAGGGTGTACTGAGAAGAGTACTTGTCCGTTCCGTGAACTAGGTCGTATGCAATGTAATTGGTCTTCCAGAGTTTATAGCCCTCTACGATGCGCCTGTCCACTATCTGCCTCAGGTGCTGGTAGCGGTCGTTGCCTGAACAGGCGGCCGCGGCGGCAATCTCTTCGGCAGACAAGGGCTTGCCGAAGCACAGGTGAACCCGTCCCTTTTGCTGGCGGATGCCGGTGAGGATGCTGTGCATATCCTCGTCCTTCTTCTTTACATACTTGCGGCTGCGGGAGATGAGCATCTCGCAGGCTTTGCGCGCGTCGCAAGACTCGTATTCGTACGAGATGGAGAGCGGGATGATGTTCAACTGGCCGAAGTTGTCTGCGAAGGAGCCCTCCCCGCTCATATCGAACATCTTGAGAAGCCCCTGCTCTGTGGCGTCCATTCCGTCCTTGGTACGACCCTGCCGCTGCGCAATCCAAACGGAACTCTTGCCGCTGACAATGGAATTGCGGATATAGTTGGACAGGAACTTGGACTGGGTGTACAACTCGCGGGCCGAAAGGCCGCGAATAACTTTTATGGAGCGGTTGCAGCGAAGCAGCCTTTCTACGGTCTTGCTTGAAAGCAGGTTGTCCCCCACCGCAATCTCAGTCAGGGCCACGCCGTTGCGAAGCAGAACATACTGGGTGAAGGCAGGATCCAGGATTATGTCCCTGTGGTTGGACATAGCCAGGAACTTGCCCTGAATGCCCTTGACATACTCTATTCCCTCGTAAGTAAGGCCCTCTGTGGTGTTGTCGAGGACCCAGCCCACGGCCTGGTTCATCACTATCTGCTGGAATTCGTCTACGGTATGGATTTTCTTCAGAGCCTTACGCAAAGTATTGGAAGGCTCTCCGGGAAACAGGTATCTTGAAACCCGATAAACATAGGGATGGTTGGCCAGGCGGGAGATGGCGTATGCGGCTTCCTGGTCATTATAGGGACCTATGTTCTCGAAATCTTTTACTTCTTCCATACCCTTAGGGGACAAGTCGGATACAAAACTACGAAATTATTCAGCCCTCTCCAAAAGAGAACTGTCCCCGTAACTCAAAAAGCGGAATCCGTAAGTCAGAGCATAATCGTAGATGCGCCTCCAATCCCCTTTCACGAATGCCGAAACCAGAAGGATCAAGGTGCTTTCAGGCTGGTGGAAGTTGGTCACCAGATAGTCAACAAGACGGAACCTGAACCCAGGCACGATAATGATTCTTGTACCTAATTTCAATTCTTCCAATCCGTTAGACTGCAAATATTCAATCAATGCTTCAAGTGATTCTTCAATTGAATATGGATATTCCCTCTCATAGGGAACCCATTGGCCTATGTCCTTTGGAGCGCCGCTCTCTATACAATCCACGCCTGCGTAATACAGAGATTCCAGCGTCCTCACAGACGTGGTCCCCACCGCAATCACAGGACGATTCCTGTCGCTAAGCTTCTTCAACAGTTGGACGCTCACCACGAAAGGCTCCCTGTGCATAGGGTGATCAGCCACATTGGAACTCTTTACAGGCAGGAAGGTACCCGCTCCCACGTGCAGGCATACGTCATTTATGTCGATGCCCTTGCTTGCTATGCCGTCCAGCACGCGCTGCGTGAAGTGCAGGCCGGCCGTAGGCGCCGCCACCGAACCGCGTACGCGTGCGTAGAGCGTCTGATAGCGTTCCAGGTCTATGGCCTCTGTATCACGGTTCAGATACGGTGGAATCGGTACGTTTCCGGCCATATCAAGCACGTTGGAAAAAGGAACGCCGGTATTCCACGTGAACTCCACGACGGCCGTATTGCCCTCTTTCTGAACCAGAGAAGCCCTTAAAGCCAGTTGGGCGATATCTTTGTCGTCCGCAGTGTTTATGAGGCTTAAAACGTCGTTTTTCCAGCGTTTCAGATTTCCTACCACGCATTTCCACCTGCAGCATTCAGTTGAGGCGAAAATAGTATTGTATTCAGGAGGACTTACAGGCTCCAGGCAGAATATCTCTATGTGTGCGCCCGTATCTCTCTGGAAGAACATCCGCGCAGGAACAACCTTGGTATCGTTGAATACCATAAGGGCACCAGCAGGAAGCAGGGAAGGAAGATCCCTGAAGGAGTATTCCTGAACAGTAGCGTCCTTATAGTGAAGCAATTTGGACGCGTCACGCTCTGCAAGGGGATATTTAGCAATGCGGGAATCGTCCAGAGGGTAGTTGTAATCCTCGATTTTAATCTGCGGAATCATACTGCAAAGTTAACATTTTTACGTTCACATTTCTAAATACATTTGTAAATCAGTGTGTAAATAAATGTTAATTATACCTCAATTTACAAAGATTTTCACTTTGCTCGAATTCAGATTTGCAAATGTTAAATAAGTAAAATTTATGGAGAGTTTCATTAATAGTTAATATGGTTATTTTCAGTACTTTATATATTTTTATTTAGTGTAACGATAAAGTATTTGAAGGCAACTGTAGGCCATAATCGGCTCCTAAGAGGTATAAACACAATGATTCTTATCTATTATAGTAGTGAAAACCAATTATTTAAATCATATTTTCTAAAGTATTTATCAGTAGATTTACTCCCCTCTTTACATCCAGTTGATTTTTGTAAATTCACAAATATTCTTTGAATTACAAAATATTACTCTTACATTTGTAAACCAACAGTTGCCATTATGAACTACCGTTTACAGCAATTCCTTTCGGCCGAAAATCTCAGTCAGGCCCAGTTCGCAGACATCATAGGCGTAGCCCGCGCCAGCGTTTCCCATATCATTGCAGGACGCAACAAGCCGGGCTTCGATTTCATATACTCGATGACGGCCAATTTCCCCAATTTGAACGTAGAATGGCTTGTCACAGGACGCGGTAAAATGTACAAGACACAGACTGATCTCTTCCCTGTCGAATCCCTGGAGGCCCCACAACCGGCCCAAATCGCCCCTGCAGCACCGCAGGAGCCACAAATTCAGGCTCCAGCGCCTGTAGCCGAACCAGCCCCTTCTGTCACCGCCACTCCCCCGCAGGAAACGCCCGTAACTCAAAGCAACACTTCAAATACAACTGCTAAAGTATCAGTAGGTCAAAGGAATATATCAAAAATGATAATTCTATTTGACGACAATACCTATCAGGAGTTGGTTTAGTCCTGCAGATTTTCTTAAATTTGTCTGTCAAAGTTTCTTGTTATGGGCCTTCGCAGACTGTTTTACAAAAGAGAGATTCCCGGACCGTCCTACGAGCTTTCCGGCGTCAACATTCCTAACCCCATAGGGCTTAAATACGGCGGCGATCCGTATGGCTACCAGTTCCACAAGTTCAAGAACTGTATGTACGGTTTCCTGAGCGTCGGTCCCGTGCTCCCTACAGTGGGAGACCTCAAGATCCTCATAGAAAACCTCTCAACCCATAAGAACGACGCTGCAATAAACGTCATCCTGTCCCACGGCACTGCCAGCCGCGGAGAAGATTCCATAACGGAAGACTACAACTTCGGCCTGTCCATGCTCTACGACTTTGCCGATATGTTCACCGTCGACACCACGGCCACGTACGCAGACTCTTCAAAGCCTCTCCAGGATATGACCCTGCTGCAGGAAGTGCTCAACGACATGCTCCAGCTCAGGCTCTGCTACGAAGACTACAAGCCCATCATAGTCAAAGTCCGTCCCCAGATTCCTGAGAACATACTTGACGTGCTCCTGGACTATATGAGGATGTCCGGAATCGACGCCATCTGCGTAGGCGAGGGAGAAAACAGCATAGCCACCGTAAAGTCCATATTCGTCAAGACCCAGGGCCGCCTCCCCATCATCGGATGCGTCCCCGTCCTCAAGAAAGAAGAATGCAGGGCTATGAAGAACGCCGGCGCCGACCTGATAGCCGGAGGCACCAGTTTCTTCCACAGGGGCCCTGCCTCTACAAGGCGGATAATCAAATACTTAAAGAAATCTAAATAAAAAATGCCAAAAGCTTCGGTTTGCACTATCGGCGATGAGATCCTCATAGGCCAGATAGTTGATACGAACTCCTCCCACATATCCCGCGCCCTCAATTCCCTGGGCATCCGCGTAGGCAAGATGGTGTCCATAGCGGACGACGCAACCCAGATAAACGACTGCCTTGAGGCTGAACTGAAGGATAACGACATAGTGGTCTGCACCGGCGGCCTGGGCCCCACCAAAGACGACATCACCAAAGAGACCCTGGCCAGATTGTCCGGAGCAAAGGGCTGGGTGGAGAACCTGACCCAGAAAGAAATCATAAAGAACCTCCTTTCATCAAGGGGCATAGACATACTGGACATAAACCTCAGGCAGGCCCTTGTCCCGGACTCCTGCGACGTCATTCCCAACAGGTTGGGAACGGCTCCCGTGATGGTCTTCCGCTTCCCTGCTGAGCGCTTCGGCCATCCCGCCGTGCTCTATTCCCTGCCGGGCGTCCCGTTCGAGGCCCTGGGAGCCCTTCCGGACGTGCTGGAAGACATCAGGACCCACTTCGGCCTTGGGGCGATAGTACATCGCACGTTGATGACCTACGGCATAGCGGAATCCGCCCTCGCCAAGCTCATCGAGCCCTGGGAGACTTCCCTTCCGGCCGATATGCATCTGGCCTACCTTCCCAATCCGATGACCGGCGTAAGGCTGCGTCTTTCCGTATATGACGCAGACGACTCCGCGCCTGAGCGGATAATGGCCCAATTCGGCCTTTTAAGGCCCATTTTAGGCGATTATATCTATGCGACGGAGGACACCAGCCTGGAGGCCGTTATCGGCGCCCTGCTGCGCGGAAGCGGCAAGACTCTCAGCTGCGCAGAATCCTGCACCGGCGGAATGGTCTCACACCTGCTGACTACTGTCAGCGGATCGTCCGAATATTTCCTGGGAAGCGTGGTTTCATACGACCCTTCAGTCAAGACCAAAGTGCTGGGGGTAGACCCGGGAACAATAGGGAAAGACGGCATAGTCAGTTCGGCAGTCGCGGCCGAAATGGCGCGCGGAGCCAGAGCCCTGACGGGCAGTACATACTCGGTCTCCACCACCGGTTGGGCAGACGCTTACGGAGATGAGAACGAACCTGCCGGAACAGTATGGATCGGAGTGGACGGACCCCTCGGAACATGCACCAAAAAGTACAATTTCCGCAACGATCGCAAGCGAAATATAGAGAGATTCGCGGCTTCTGCCCTCAATGAGCTGAGAAAATATATCCTTGAAGATAAAACCCTGTAAAAGAATTAGTATAACAAAACAGTTCCAAGCGTTAACATTTTTGTTATACCCCTTTTTCGACCTCTTTTAGCACTCTCAGGAAGTTCCCTCCGGCTATTTTTTCCACCTCTTCTTCAGTGTATCCCCTGAGGCGCAGTTCCTCTATCACTACCTGGAATTTCGAGATGTCTTCCAGGCCTTTTGGGGTGACGTCTATGCCGTCGAAATCGGACCCTAAACCTACGTGGTCCACCCCGGCAATCTGCACCACGTGGTCTATGTGGTCGACCACCACTTTATAGGACGGACGGTCCAGGGATTCCAGTTCGGCAAGCCCCTTCTGCCACCCGGCAAAGTACTCCGGATTGGAAGGGCAGGCGCGGAACTTTTTCTCTATGACGTCGCACCTGTCATCCACCTCCTGGAAGACCGGATCGTTGGCGAATTCGTCAGACAGGAACACGGGATAGAAATTGATCTGTATCACTCCCCCTTTCTCTGCGATTGCCTTGATAAGTTCGTCGGTCAGATTGCGGCGATGGCTGGCCAGGGCCTTGCAGCAGGAATGCGTAGTGACGATGGGTTTCTTGGAGTACTTGAGGCAGTCACGCACAGTGTCGTCGGAGCAATGGGCTATGTCTATGATCATCCCCAGGCGGTTCATCTCCGCGACGACCTCTTTTCCGAAAGGACTCAGGCCTCCCCAGCGGTGGTTGCCGGCGCAGGAATCGCAGATGTCATTGTCTCCGTTATGAGTGAGTGTCATATAGCGGACTCCCTGGTTGTAATAGTCTCTCAGTTTGTCTAAAGAACCGCAGATAGGCGAGCCGTTTTCCATACCTATCAATATGGATATCAACCCTTTATCCTTGTTCTTATAAACATCTTCTGCAGAATAGGCGAAGGCCACTTTGTCTGCATTCTCCCCCACCTGCCTGCGCATCACCGCCATCATCTTGTCCGCAAGTTCGGCGGCCTGCTCGTTGGTCAGGGTATTGGGCGTGAAGAGGGCGAAGAACGAAGCGTCCACTCCTCCGGCTTTCATCTTGGGAAAGTCTACCTGCGCGCGGGCGTTGTCTATGCCGAAGTTGCGCAGCCTGTGCATCTGCGACGGAGAGTCGCAATGGGAATCCAGTACTATCATAAAGGTATCAGTCTATGAGCTCACCCCACTCCGCCTCCTTGAAGTCCAACTCTCTCTTGCACTCGAGGTAAGAGCGTGTAAGTTCCAGTATTTCATCTTTTTCCGTTGTGAGAGTCATCTTGTGCTCCAACTCTTTCATTTCGGCTTCAAGAGCCTCTATCTCCTTTTCCAGTGCCGCTATCCTGTTCTTGATGCGCTTCTCTTCCTTGCTCTTCTGGCGCATCTCCTCGTAGGACATCTGACGCTCCTGCTTGGATGGAACGGGATGCCCGGTCAAGCCGGGCATGACGCCCTTGGTGCCGGGTGTTACGCCCTTGGTGCCAGGTGTTACGCCCTTGGTGCCGGGTGTTACGCCCTGCACCGTCATCCCCGGCTTGACCGGGGATCTGTCAATCTCCGAGATTGACTCTAACTTGCGCTTCTGAAGGAATTGGGCGATGGTCTCCAGATGTTCCTTGACGCGTCCGTCCTCGAACTCGTAGAACTTGTCTACCAGGCCGTCCAGGAAGTCGCGGTCGTGGGACACGACTATCAGAGTTCCGTCGTAGGCCTTGAGCGCCTGCTTGAGTATGTCCTTGGACTTTATGTCCATATGGTTGGTGGGCTCGTCAAGCGCCAGCAGGTTGTAGCTCTTGAGCATCAGGGTGGCCATTGCAAGACGGGCTCTCTCCCCTCCGCTCAGCACGCTGACGCGCTTGTCGATGTCCTCGCCGCGGAAGAGGAACTGCGCCAGCAGGTCGCGCAGGCGGCTGCGGATATCGCCGGTCGCCACTCTGTCCAAAGTGCTGAAAACGGTCTCGTTTTTGTCAAGTACATCCTCTTGATTCTGAGCATAGTAACCTATGGCTACATTATGTCCTACTTTAGCTTCACCTCCTATGGGGTCAAGCTCTCCGGTAAGGATTCTCATAAAGGTTGTCTTGCCCTCGCCGTTGCGGCCTATGAGTGCCACCTTCTCCCCTCTCTTTATTTCGATGTCAGCATCGCGGAACACTACTTTCTGAGGGTAGCCCGCTGTGAGGCCTGTGGCCTTGAAGGCCACGTCTCCGCTGCGCGGGGCGGGCGGAAACTTTACCTTGAGGGTGGCGTTGTCGGTCTCGTCTATCTCCAGTCTTTCCAGTTTTTCCAGAGCCTTTATACGGGACTGGACCTGGTTGGACTTGGTGGGTTTGTAACGGAAGCGGTTTATGAAGTCTTCCGTCTTCTCTATCATTTTCTGCTGGTTCTGGTAGGCGGCAGTCTGCTGCGCCAGCCTTTCGGCGCGAAGTTCCACGTACTTGCTGTAGGGTACCTTGTAATCGTATATGTGACCAAGCATAACCTCAACAGTGCGGTTGGTTACGTTGTCCAGGAACTTGCGGTCGTGGGAAACCAGCATAAGGCCGCCTTTCAGGCCTTTTAAGTAGTCTTCGAGCCATTCTATGGACTCTATGTCCAAATGGTTGGTAGGCTCGTCTAAAAGCAGGATATCGGGCTTTCTGAGCAGGATCTTGGCAAGTTCTATGCGCATGTTCCAGCCCTGGGAGAAAGTGTCGGTCAGGCGCCCCAGCTCGTCGTCCTTGAAGCCCAGGCCCTTGAGCGTACGCCGGGCCTGCGCCTCGGCGGGCTCGCTGTGGCTCATACGCAGGAAATCGTCCAGCTCGTTATAGCGTGTAATCAGGGCTGTGTAGGAGTCGGACTCGTAATCGTCCCTCCGCTCAAGCTCC
>JAGCVB010000143.1 GCA_017962585.1 Bacteroidales bacterium | reverse complement strand
GCTACGGATCCGGGGATGCAGAAAGCCTGGAGGCCTTCGCCGATAGCCTCGGCTGCCTCAGCTGCGTTCTTTACACCCTTCTTGATAGCGATTGCTGCACCTACTACATAAGCCCACTTTGCATTCTCAAAGCAGATTTTCTGTGTGTCTTCGCACATTTTGTAAGGATCGAGGCCCTTGCTGTCGCAAATGGCTTTTGCCTCATCGATATCCTTGATACCATATTTGTTCAGAGCTGCATTGATCTTATCGATGCGACGCTCATAACTTTCGAAAAGTGCCATAGTCTCTTACTCTTTACGGGGGTCGATATATTTAACTGCGTCAGCAAAGCGGCCATAGGTACCTTTTGCCTTCTCGATAGCCTCAGGGCCGGTAGCGCCTGCCTTAAGGGCGTCCATAAGCTTGCCAAGGTTAACGAATTCGTAACCGATAACCTCATTGTTAGCGTCCAGGGCCATACGGGTGCAATAGCCTTCTGTCATCTCAAGATAACGGCTTCCCTTTGCCTTGGTTCCGTACATTGTGCCCACCTGGCTGCGAAGGTTCTTTCCGAGGTCCTCGAGGGAACCGCCCACTGCAAGGCCGCCCTCTGAGAAAGCAGACTGGGTGCGTCCGTAAACAATCTGGAGGAAGAGCTCGCGCATTGCGGTGTTGATTGCGTCGCAAACGAGGTCTGTGTTGAGGGCCTCGAGGAGAGTCTTTCCAGGGAGGATCTCAGAAGCCATAGCTGCTGAGTGTGTCATTCCGGAGCATCCGATGGTCTCTACCAGAGCCTCTTCGATGATACCGTCCTTAACGTTGAGGGTAAGCTTGCAGCATCCCTGCTGGGGAGCGCACCAGCCAATACCGTGGGTAAGGCCGGAAACGTCCTTGATCTCTTTTACATGCACCCATTTTCCCTCTTCAGGAATAGGAGCATTGGCGTGATTGGCGCCTTTGGTTACGCAGCACATCTGCTGCACTTCTTTAGTGTAAATCATAACTATTTTGAATTCAAAATTTTATTTGAGTTATCAATCTTACAAATATAACAATTTTAGCGGATATACTCATTTTTAAGATAATCCGCCACTATTTTTGCCGCAAGTCCCACGGTTGCGGCGCAGGGGCGGGTACGATAGTACTCAGGCGTGCGCTGAGATGGCATCGGGCTCTCGAAGCCTTCGCCGGGGGCAGGCTTCCTCATTCCCAAGATCTCGCGGCACACCACGCTCCCCTTCTCTTCCTTGAAGCGCGCTGCGAACTTCTGCACAAGGGCGTAATTCTCCTTGCGCTGGTTCATATCGGAAGGGTCTTCAGCCGGAGATATGAAGCCCGCTATCATAGCCATCGCGCTTACGGTTCCGCAGACCTCGCGCAGGCGGGCTATGCCGCCGCCGAAGCCTGAGGATATGCGGAGCAAAGTGACGCGGTCCGCCTCCAGGAGGTCTTCGAAGGCCAGAAGCACTGCCTGGCAGCAGTTATAGCCCTCCATGAAGAGCATCTCCGCCCTCTTCTGCCTTTCTTCCGGGATAATAACAGTAAACTCTTTCATTTACACGCCGCTGAAGGAACTGAAGCCTCCGTCTACCGGGAGCACTACGCCCGTGATGAACGAGGCCGCGTCGCTGCAAAGGAACTGGGCGGCGCCGTTGAGTTCATTGATATCCCCGAACCGGCGCATAGGGGTCTTGGCTATGACCTTGATAGAGCGCGAAGTATAACTGCCGTCCTCATTGAGGAGTGCTGCGCGGTTCTGCTTGCCTATGAAAAAACCGGGGGCGAGGGCATTCACGCGAATCTTCTCGCCGTACTTTATGGCCATGTCCTGGGCCAGCCAGCGGGTGAAATTGGACACGCCTTCCTTGGCGGCGCCGTAGCCTGCGACGCGCGACAGTGCGTCATAGGCGGCCATAGAAGAAATGTTGAGGATGCAGCCATATCCCTGTGAAGCGAAAATCCTGGTAAACACCAGGCACGGATACACTGTTCCGTTGAGGTTCAGGTCTATGACCTTCTCCCAGTCTTCAAGTTTCATATCCCAGATGTTCTGGTCATCCATTATCGTGGCTCCGGGAACGTTGCCCCCGGCCACGTTTATAAGGATGTCAATCTTGCCATATGCGGCCGCTACCTGGTCGGCTATGGCATTCACGGCTTCTTTGTCCATCACGTTGCAGGCGTAGGCGCAAGGCTTGCCGCCTAATGCCTTCAGGGTGTCCAATACAGGCTGCACCTGCTCAGGACGGTGCACCAAGGCCACCACGTCGGCCCCCTGCGATGCGAAATGACGGGCGAGGGACCCGCCCAGCACGCCGGCGGCGCCGGTGATCACGGCCACCTTGCCCTCTATTGAAAACTGTTCGTTCATATTGTTCAATTACTTTCTGTTCTTTTCCGCCCGGATCGCCGCTATCATTCCGTCCAACTGTCCCAGAGCCAGCATCCTGCCGTGGAAACTGTAGCCAGGGTTGTAGCCCTTGTCCCCGTCTCCCAGCATCTCCCTGCCGTGGTCCACCCTAGCGGGCAGGTCCTCCCTGCAGTCCTCGAAGATTCGCGTCAGCTCCACCAGGTCGGCCCTGCCTCCTGTATGGGGAGCCTCCACGAAGTTCCCTCCGGGAAGGAGGGCACAGGAGCGCATATGCACGAAGTGCGTCCTGGAGGCGAACTCCTTAGCCATAGCCGTGACGTCGTTATGCGCCCCGGCGGAAAGGGAACCGGCGCAGAATGTCAGCCCGTTGTGCGGGTCTGGAACGGCATCCAGCATCCAGCGTATGTCTTCTGCGTTGCAGGCGATGCGAGGCATTCCGAAAACCGGCATCGGAGGGTCGTCAGGGTGGATGCACATATTTATGTCCCACTCCCTGCACACCGGCATCACAGCTTCGAGGAAGCGCTTCAGGTTCTGTCTCAACTGGTCCTTGGAAACGTCCTTGTAGGGTTCCATCAAGGCCTTGAACTTCTGCACTGGAGAACCGTCCCCGGAGCCCATGGGCCCGTTCACGAAACCCTGGGTCTTGATTATGATGGAATCTATCAGGCCGGCTTCCTCCTCGGGACTTATGTTCCCCTTGAGGGCATCCGCCCTTGCGAGGACATCCTGCGGATAGTCGTCGCGGGCGCCTTCCCTCTCAAGTATGTATATGTCGAAATAGGCGAATCTGGCGTAATCGAAATACAGGGCCCTGGTGCCGTCCGGCATCAGGTGGTCCAGGTCTGTCCTGGCCCAGTCTATCACCGGCATGAAATTGTAGCAGACGGTCTTGATTCCGCATTTGCCCAAATTCTCCAGACTCTGGCGATAGTTTGCCAGAAGGCTTTCCGTGTCCGGCCCTGCGTATTTGATCTGCTCGCTTACCGGAAGGCTTTCCACCACCGCCCAGTACATTCCGTGGCTCTCTATGAGTCTCTTCAAGCTGTCTATCCTTTCTACCGGCCACACTTCCCCTGAGGGTATGTCGTGAAGGGCGGTCACTATTCCTTCCACGCCAATCTGGCGCAGCATTTCCAGGCTTATCTTATCTGAAGGCCCAAACCATCTCCAAGTCTTTTTCATACTCTAATACAAGTCCATCATATCAGGTGTGAAACTCTGCTGAATCTGCTGAGCTATCATAAGGGCGCACTCTTTCTTGCTGTATCCGAAGGCGTTGGCTCCGATTTCGAAGATGAAGTTCATCTCCTCTATGGAGAGGCTGTTGTCTGCGATTATCAGGTTTATGATATAACGGAGCATCGGTTCCCTGTATCCGGGTTCTATGCTCATTATCTTGGCCACTGACTCGTTGAACACGGCCGCCACGTCCTGCTTGCTAATGGCCTTGAGATATTCCTTGGCGAATATCTGCTGGGCGGACAGCTGCTCCAGGATGGAATTGACTTCTATGTCCGTCATCTTGCCGTCGATATTGGCTGCGATGAGGCCGGCGCTTGCTATGAAGTCGGACATTGGCTTGTCTATCTCGGAACTTCCTACCTTCAGGAGGATGTCGGTAAGTTCCGTCATACCCTTCTTGAGGGCTCTGTCTGACTTGCAGGTGGCATATAATCTAAGTCCCTCAACCCTGATGGGGTTAACCGGGTGGCTGTCCAGGCTGACTCCCTTGTCTGAAAGGAAATACTCCAGATGGCGGCGGTTCTCCTCCAGAAGGACGTCGAGTTTCACGTTCATCTTGGTGATGTCAAGTCCGGAAGACATCTTGTAGAAGGCGCTGACGCAGGCGGCAAGGTCGCCGCAGGCCAGGTAGCCATAGCGGTCGGCCTCCAGTTCGGCCAGCTGGTTCCAAAGCCTCACCTTATGCTGCAGACCGATAGGCATAGCTCCGCTTTGCGGATATACGAAGCTGATGAGGCTGTTCATCTTGGAATCGTGGTTTATCAGGTGCCCAAGTTCGTGTCCGAGGACGAACTTCACCTCCTGGTCATTCATAAGGGTGAGCAGGGCCGAGTTCACGTTCACTATGCTTGGCCTGTCGTCGTTCTCTATGGATACGGAGAAGGCGTTGATGCTGCTGCTTCCCGTTACATAGAAATCTATGGGGTCAGTATACCCCAGAGCCGCCTTCACTTCCTCGAAAAGACCGTAAAGATGGTCCAGCAGCGGCTTCTCCACTTTGAGGCTGTGACCTTCCATAACGCTGCGGAAATATGTTCCGGAATCGGAAGACTCCGCTAGGCGGATAAGTTCGTCGATTGCACTTCCCTGCAGGGCGTTGTATATGTTCTCACGCATCTTCTGCTCCAAGGGGATAGTCGGAGGCAGGTGGTCCGGAACCTTGGATACGGGCTCGGCAAGCTTATCCTCCAGAGTCCGGATTACCGGGCCCTTTGCAATAGCCTCTTCCGGCGTATCGAATATGTCCTTTGCCTCGGTCAGCAGGACCTTTCCAACGCATACGCGGTGGACGTCCAGAGTTACCTGCTTTCCTGTCTTGAGGGAGGTGTACCTGAAAGTCTTTCCCGTATTCCAGTCCTTTACTTTATACGTCTCGAAACGCTTTACCTCAAAGGTGACATTGCTGGCATATCCTATGGCCAGAAGTTTCTTAAAAGCATCTGTCTGGATGTGTCCGCGTTTTCTGGGGAACGCGCCGTCCACCGATGGCGTGCTGAAGAAGTCCAGGTAACTCACCTCGGCGTCCTCCACTTCTTCCACCATTTTGGTTATGATGTCGTCCGGCAGCGGTATCTTGACGGTATCGTCCTCTGTTTCAACCTTGTTGACGGGAAATTCTATTGAAGACGGGAGATGGTCGGGGTCAAGTTCGGGGACGTCGAAATACTTTACCCCCGAGTCGAACTTTACTGCCTGAGGTTCTTCGAACATCCTGGCGTTCTTGAAAACGAACACCCATCCTTCGCCTTCGTCCCATCCGGAGTCGGATTCGCCCACTATGTCAACAAGGTCGGCATAGCCTATTGCGGCTCCCACCGGGAATTCCTGGAGCTTGAACGGGATATTCCCGAACATGGTGTTGTTATGTATCTCGTTGGCAAACTCATAAGGGATGTTCTCCGTGAAGTTTGCAGGCACCTTATCCGGCCCTGCCACTATCAGTATCTTTCCCCTGTAGTCTATTTTCCAGGAGTGGTTGTCCACGTCCTTTATTCCCATACAGATGAGACCAGCCCAGGGCTGCGGGACTAACAATGCTTTCATATCTGTCTGATATTATTTGTGCTTACTGTGCCACATTCCGTAAACTTCGCTTACGTTGCCGGCGGTTATGAATGCGTGGCTGTCCATCTTCCTTACCAGTTCCATGACTTTGGCGAACTCGTCCTGGGTGAGCAAGGCCTGGATTTCCATCTGCTTCTGGCCGCTGTAGCCGCCTGTGACTTCATACAGACTGCATCCACGCTGTAAATCTTCTATAATGTATTTGCGTATTGCTTCGTGTTCTGAAGAGATGATGCAGACTCTCTTGCGTTTGTTCAGGGCCGCGGTAAAATAGTCTACCACTATTCCGTTAATCCAGGTGCCGATAAGACCTATGAGTACCAGGCGCACGGGATTCACGGAAAGCGCGCTCAAACCTATCAACGCCCCGGCTATGGAAATACAGGTGCCGATATCCATATGGAAAAACTTGTTGACCAGTTTTGCCAGGATGTCCAGACCTCCGGTGGAAGCGTTTATGTTGAACAGGATTGCCTGGGCTATGCTCAGAAGGAGCACGAACAGCAGCAGGTCGAACCAGATGTCTCCCATCACAGAAGTGGAGCCTTCTGCCAGAAGGTTCTGGTACGGAAAGACTTTCTCCCAGAAATCTATGCAGGGGCCCAGGATCATTGCGGTATATACGGTCTTGGCTCCGAATTCCTTGCCTATAAGAAGCCAGGCGAGAATAAGGAGAACCGCATTTATGGCCGTCACTATGACTGAGACTTTGACTACGAGGCCGGCCTTTGCGAACAGTGCGCTGATAACCATCGCAAGTCCGGTCATACTGCCGACAACCAACTGGCTCGGAAGCAGGAAATAGTATACCGCTGCCGCAGTAACCAGCATTCCGAGGGTCATGATCAGAAGCTCCTTCCAGAACTTCCAAGTTTTAAGCAGGTTAAGAATATCCTTAAAATTCATATGGTTATCTTTTTTAGCGTCATTAAAGATAACCATTTTTTAAGAACTATCCGCAAATCTGGATATTGAATCCTTCTTTTATCAGGTCACTCACTGCATCGCACATCTGCGGAGCACTGATCTTCTCCAAGCCGGACTGCGGAGTAGGCCTGTCTATGGTGTAGACCATGATCTGCCTGGGGCGCAGAATACGTACGATTTCCTTCCAGCCTTCCAGCACTTCAGGGGAGGTGGAACAGAAATCAGGGCTCCGCAGGAACATGGTCTGAAGGCAGAAGTCGCCCTTGAAGCGTTTGAGGGCCTCCACCACCCTGCCTACATCGTACCCGGGGGCCGGATTGTTTATGAGGGCGGCCAGGGCGTTGGTGGGAGCGTCTATCTTCATTATGGGATTGTCCACCTTCGAGAGGGCCTCGAATACTTCAGGGACGTGCACGCGGGTTGCGTTGGACAGGACGGAAACTTTGGCCCCGGGACAGTATGCGTCCCTGAGGGCCAGAGTGTCGTCTATGATGCGTGGAAAATCGGGATTGAGCGTGGGCTCGCCGTCGCCGCTGAAGGTTATGGAGTCTATGGCAGTACCCTCCAGCAGAAGGTCTGCCAGTTTGTCCTCCAAGGCGCTGCGTACCTGGGCGGCCGTGGGAAGGGCCTCTCCCCCGACTCCGTCCTTGTTCCAGCCGCACTCGCAATAGATGCAGTCGAAATTGCACACCTTGCCGTCACGCGGCAGCAGGTTTATCCCCAGGGAATTCCCCAGCCTTCGGGAATGTATGGGGCCGAAAACGGTTTCTTCTCTAAGCATACGGCAGGTTACTGTTCGTCCTCGCGAAATTCCAGGATATCCCCAGGCTGGCAGTCCAGGGCGCTGCACAGAGCCGCCAGGGTGGAGAAACGCACCGCCTTGGCCTTTCCGGTCTTGAGGACGGAAAGGTTGGCGGGCGTGATTCCCACCTTCTGGGCGAGCTCGCCGGAAGACATTTTCCTGCGCGCAAGCATTACGTCTATGTTAACGATGATCTGCATGGTTATTCAG
>JAGCVB010000142.1 GCA_017962585.1 Bacteroidales bacterium | reverse complement strand
GGCGGCTGACGCTCTGGTGGAAGCCGGCGCCGAGCCGTCCGTGGCAATTCTCGAGAAGATGCCGCGCCCCGGCCGAAAGATTATGATTACCGGCAAGGGAAGGTGCAATTTCAGCAACATAAAGGACTGGAACGAGTTCAGTCTTCACATCAGGACAAACTCCAGTTTCGTAAAGCCGTCGTTCTTCAACCTGAGCAGCCGCGCGATGCAGGAATTCCTGGAGTCCTACGGATTGAAGACCGTGGTTGAGCGCGGCGACAGGGCTTTCCCCCAGTCCCACCACGCTTCGGACGTGGTGGACACTCTGGTGAACGCCTGCCTGAGCCGCGGCGTCAAAATAGAGACCGAATGCGAAATAGTGTCCATCTCCCGTAGCGGGGACGGCTTCGCCCTGGAGGCGGCCGACGGAAGGAAATACGCCTGCCGGAGGCTCATAATAGCCACCGGCGGGCTCAGTTATCCTTCCAGCGGCAGCAGCGGCGACGGCTACGCCTGGGCCTCGGCCCTGGGGCACAGCATAAAGCAGTGCCTCCCCAGCCTCACGGCCCTGGTTCCCAAAGGATACAAAGACCCGTCCGCGATAGTCTCCAGCGGGATGAAGGGCCATATAGACCGCTCCTCTCCCCTTTCTGAGGTTGGCAAGGCTCTGTGCGGAATACAACTCAAGAACGTGGGCCTGAGCCTATCCATAGACGGCAAGGAAGTGGATTCCGTATTCGGGGACGTGGACTTTACCGACGGAGGGATCGAAGGCCCTGCCGGATTCCAGTTGAGCCGCAAGGCCGTAAAGGCCATTTTCAACGGTTCCAAGGTCTCCCTGCGCCTGGATCTCAAGAGCGGCGTTCCAGCCGATGATATCTCCCGGAGGGTGAACGAACTCTGGGACCAAGTGCGTAAAGACCCCCGCAGCGAGCGCCTCCGCGAGAAGGAGAAATGCCGGATCCTGCTGGGCAAACTGATGCCGTGGGAGCTGATTCCCGGTTTCGTGATGTGCAATCCCAGGATAATGAACACTCTGAGCAGCACGCGCGGCGGTGCCAGAACCGTCCTGATGCCCTCAGAAGTGGCCAGAGCCCTGAAGGAGTGGGGCTTTGACCTTGCCGGTTACGTGGGTTACGAGCGCGCGGTTGTCACTGCAGGCGGTGTCAGCACTGACGAGGTTATTCCCAAGACTATGGAATCCCGTCTTGTTCCCGGGCTCTATTTCTGCGGAGAATTACTTGACATAGACTCCGATACAGGCGGATACAACCTCCAGACAGCCTTCAGCACCGGCCGCCTCGCAGGCCTGAGCGCCGCCAAATCCTTATTCAGGAAATAAATGATATCAAATAATTCCGTACCTTTGAAAACGTTATGAGTACCATTATCGACGGAAAAGCCTTGTCCCTCTCTCTGAAGGAACAGATGAAGGGCAGAATTGCAGATTTGGAAAAACAATACGGCCGCAAGCCCTGCCTGGCCGTGATAATAGTAGGTGACAACCCGGCCAGCCGTTCATACGTGAGGGGAAAGATAAAGGCCGCCGAATTCACCGGAATGGACAGCCGCCTGATAGAATTGCCTGAATATGTCAAGGAATTCGAACTGCTGGACGTTATCGCGGGCCTCAATGCTGACAAAGCCGTAGACGGAATCCTTGTCCAACTCCCCCTTCCGCACCACATTGACGAAGACGTAGTCATAGACTCCATAGCCAAGGAGAAGGACGTGGACGGATTCCACCCTATGAACGTAGCCAACCTGTGGCTGGGCCGCAAATGTATTGTCCCCTGCACTCCAAAAGGCATCATCGCAATGATAGAAAGCACCGGTGTGGAGATAAAGGGCAAGAAGGCCGTGGTGATAGGCCGCAGCAACATAGTGGGCAAACCCGTGGCCAAGCTCCTTCTGGACCGCAACGCCACGGTTACAATTGCGCACTCGCGCACGCAGGACCTAGCCAAGGTAGCCTCGGAAGCCGATATCCTGGTGGCTGCAGTTGGCCGTCCCAAGATGGTTACAGCAGATATGATAAAGCCGGGAGCCGTAGTGATAGACGTGGGCATCAACCGCATAATGGTGCCCGGCCCTGACGGGACCGAGGTTTCCAAACTTGTAGGAGACGTCGATTTCGACGCTGCAAGCGAGGTTGCGGGCTACATCACCCCCGTTCCCGGAGGCGTAGGCCCTATGACCATAACTATGCTTATGGAAAACACCATAGAGTGCTTCCTCAACAGACAGTAGAGGTTTTATCCCAATAGAGATTCCACCGCGCGGTCAACTTTGTCGAAGTCGAACCGTGCGGTTATCTTTTGCATCCTGTCCGCAACCTGGGCGTTGCAGAGGTTGCCGATGGAGCCTTCGTGGGTGTGGTTCAGAGTGCCTTCGTATTTGAAATTACCGTCGGCAATTTCGTCTGCCACCTGCCTGTACGCATCCCGGAAAGGAACGCCGGAGGCTGCAAGGGCGTTGACCTTCTCCACGCTGAAAGCCAGGGCGTAGCGGGGATCTTCCATCAATCCTTCCTTGACGCTTATGTTGCTGATGGCGAAGCAGGCTATGTCAAGACAGTCGGACATCTCTTGGAACATAGGGATGAAGAGTTCCTTTATCAGCTGCATGTCCCTGAAGTAGCCTGACGGCAGGTTGCCGCTGATAAGGCGAATGTCTCCCGGGATACCGGAAATGCGGTTGCAATGCGCGCGCAACAGTTCGAACACGTCGGGATTCTTCTTGTGAGGCATTATGCTGGATCCTGTGGTCATCTGCTTGGGAAGAGTCACGAATCCGAAATTCTGGCTGTTGAATAGACAGCAGTCGAAGGCCAGGCGGCCGACTGTCTCCGCTATACAGGACAGGGCCATTGCAATCATCCTCTCTGTCTTTCCCCTGCTCATCTGGGCGTAAACGCTGTTGTAGTCCAGGTCGGCAAAACCAAGGAGTTTTGTGGTGAGTTTCCTGTCAAGAGGGGCTGAGGAACCATATCCGGCGGCGGTTCCCAATGGGTTGCGGTTGGCAACTTCCCAGGCTGCAAGGAGCATCTGCATATCGGATGCGAGGCTCTCTGCATAGGCTCCGAACCATAGGCCGAAAGAGGACGGCATGGCCACCTGGAGGTGGGTGTATCCCGGCATAAGGATATCCTTGCATTCTTCGCTGCGTTTCTGGAGAATGTCAAAGAGGCTGCAGACTTTGGCGGCTATCTTCTGGATCTGGTCCCTGGAATAAAGTTTCAGGTCAACGAGCACCTGGTCGTTGCGGGAACGCCCGGTGTGGACTTTCTTTCCCACGGGACCCAGTTTACGGGTAAGCATCAGTTCCACCTGGGAATGGACGTCCTCCACTCCTTCTTCGATCTCGAAGCTGCCTTCCACGGCGCTCCGATAGATGTTTCTGAGCTCGGGGAGAAGGACATCCAGCTCGGCCTTCTCAAGCAGGCCGACTTTCTGGAGCATTGTAATGTGCGCCATTGTCCCCAATACGTCGTACGGGGCCAGGACAACATCCAGTTCCCTGTCCTTTCCCACTGTGAAACGCTCTATCTGAGCGTCTACGTCGTAGCCTTTATCCCAAAGTTTGTTTGCCATATCTACTATAATTGCAGCCCGTCTAGAAGGGCGGTGTATATTTCAATTCCCTGTTCAATTTCTGAACGGAGGATGTATTCGTCCGCAGTATGGGAACGGGACGAATCCCCGGGACCAATCTTTATGGTGGTGAACGGGCAGACGGACTGATTGCTGGTGGTAGGCGATCCGTACGCCGTCAGGCCAAGGCCGAGACCCTTTTTCACTATGGGGTGGTCCATACTTATGTGGGCGCCGTTCAGGCGGGTGGACCTGGGGGCGAACTCGCACTTTACGTTCTGCCTAATCACTTCCAGGATCTGCAGGTTGTCATATATCCCGTTGGAGCGTACATCCACTACAAATTTACACATATCCGGGACAACATTGTGCTGTGTGCCCGCATTTATCATAGTCACCGTCATCTTGACGGGGCCGATGAAGTCTGACACTTCCGGGAAACGGTAATTGCGGAACCAGTCCATATCCTCCATAGCCTTGTAGATGGCGTTCACGCCCTCTTCCCTGGCGGCGTGGCCGCTCTTGCCGTGAGCCACGCAGTCCAGCACCATTAGGCCTCTCTCGGCCACTGCCATCTGCATTCCTGTGGGCTCGCCTATGACGCCCAGGTCCACTTTCCCCAGCAGGGGGATTATGGCCTCGAGGCCTTCCTTTCCGCCCACTTCTTCTTCGGCGGTGACAGAATAGATGAGCCTGTACGGCTGGGGCTTGGCACTGAGCTTGAGGTAAACCTGCAGCAGGGCCACCAGGGCGCCTCCGCAGTCGTTGCTGCCCAGGCCGTAGACGGCATCGCCCTCCTCGCTTGGAGTATAGGGGTCGCGCGTGTATCCGGAGGCCGGCTTTACGGTATCCAGGTGAGCGTTCAGGAGGATTGTGGGCTTGTCCGACTGAGGCTCGGACTCCACCCACAGGTTGTTCTTCACGCGCCTTACGTCAAGGCCGAGGCCGCGCAGATGTCCTTCCAGGAAGTCTGCGCCTGCGTCCTCGCCGCGGCTGGGGCGCGGGATGGCTATGAGTTGCTTGAGCAGTTC
>JAGCVB010000141.1 GCA_017962585.1 Bacteroidales bacterium | reverse complement strand
GTCACAGACCAGACTCTGTGGGCGGCGGCAAGGAAAGCGGCTATGGAGTCCCATTTCAACCAAACAAACGACCCTGTGCCTTCACAGGGAACAATAACTTACGAATTTAAATTAAAGTAATGGACACAGAGAAAAAGTATTCTTCCGAAGGAAGAGTGCTGAGGCCCCGCAGGAAGGGACCTTCAGCTCACGGTGCCGGCCGGGACGGCGAGCGTCGTGACAACGAGAACAGAAACTATGGAGAACGTCGCGAAGGCGGATACCGCAGCAGTTATCGCAGCAGCGAGGGCGGATACCGCAACAGCGAAGGTGGATACCGCCGCAGCGAAGGCGGATATCACAGCAATGAGGGCGGATACCGCAGGGAAGGCGGCCAGCGCAGCGGCGAGGGCGGCTACAGAGGCGGATACCGCGGCAACAGCGAAGGCGGCTATCGTCACAAAGAGGGAGGATACCGCAGTAATGAAGGTGGGTACCGCAGCAACGAAGGCGGATACCGCAACAATGACGGAAGGCGCCGCGAAGACGGAGGCCGCTCAGGCTACAGGTCATCGTCCCAGAACAACTACCGCCAGCGCCAGGGAGGCCCCCAGAAGGGCCGCGGCAGGCAGCCGTACCGCAGGGGTGAAGTCAAGTTCACCGACAGGGACGAGGAAGGCATCAGCCGTATGATAAGCCGCAAGGCCGCATCCGACGCCCGCGCAATGGAGGGCAGGCAGGTTGTGGACACCTTCCAGGAGGAGGTTCGTCTCAATAAGTTCATAGCCAACTCCGGAGTGTGCTCGCGCCGCGAGGCTGACACTTACATCCAGGCCGGCGTAGTCACCGTAAACGGCGAAGTCGTCACCGAACTCGGAACCAAGGTGAACGTGCTTAAAGATGAGGTCCGTTTCAACGGAGAGCGTCTGAAAGGCGAAGAGAAAGTATATATAGTGATGAACAAGCCCAAGGGTTATGTCACCACAGCCAGCGACCCTCACGCCGACAAGACCGTGATGGACCTGCTCAAGGGCTGCCACTACCGCGTTTTCCCGGTGGGCAGGCTGGACAAGTCCACTACCGGCGTACTGATGTTCACCAACGACGGCGAGATGGCCGAGAGGCTCACCCATCCATCATTTGACAAGAAGAAGATTTACCAGGTTATCCTGGACCACGAACTCAAGCAGGAAGACTATGACGCCATCCTCCAGGGAATCACCCTGAACGACGGCGAGATCAAGGCCGACGAACTTGAGTACATAGACCAGACAGACCGCCGCAAACTGGGAATAGAGATCCATTCCGGAAAGAACCGCATAGTAAGGCGTATTTTCGAGTCCCTCGGATACGAGGTGCGCGCCCTTGACAGGGTTTACTTCGCGGGCCTTACCAAGAAGGGTCTCAAGAAAGGCGAGTGGAGGCTGCTGACCGAGGCAGAAGTCAATATTCTCAGGATGGGAGCGTTTCTGTAATGCATAAATCCGGATTCGTAAATATCATAGGCAATCCCAACGTGGGCAAATCCACCCTTATGAATGCGTTGGTGGGTGAGAAACTGAGCATTGTCACGGCAAAGGCCCAGACCACCAGGCATCGCATAATGGGAATAGTCAACGGAGAAGATTACCAGATAGTCTATTCAGACACTCCGGGCATTCTCAAACCCAACTACAGGCTTCAGCAGAATATGATGGACTTTGTCCGCACCGCCATAGGCGACGCGGACATAATCCTGTATGTCACCGACACGGTGGAGAAGCCTGACAAGAACCAGGAATACGTCCAGAAACTGAAGGACCTGCAGTGCCCCGTGATAGTGGTCGTCAACAAGATTGACCTGAGCGACCAGGCAAGCGTGCTGTCCCTGATGGATTACTGGAAGGAGCAGCTGCCGCAGGCGGTGGTTATTCCGGCTTCGGCCGAGCACAAGTTCAATATGGACGCCATAATGGCCGAGATACTTGACAAGCTGCCCGCAAGCCCTCCCTGGTATGACAAAGACACTTTTACGGACAGGAACCTGAGGTTCTTCGCATCCGAGATAATACGCGAGAAGATTCTGCTCAATTACGGGCAGGAAATACCGTACAGCTGCCAGGTTGAGGTGGAGGCCTTCAAGGAAGGCGAGGAGAGGTACGAGATTGCGGCCGTCATCTATGTAATGAGGGATTCCCAGAAGGGCATCCTAATAGGCAAGGGCGGCTCCGCTCTCAAGAAACTGGGCACCGAGGCCAGGCTGGAGATGGAGGACTTCTTCCAGAAGAAGGTGTTCCTGTCGCTGTTCGTGAAGGTTGACCCTGACTGGCGCGAGAGCCGCAAGGAACTGCGCCGCTTTGGCTATGAAGAATAATGTGAGAGAGATGGAAGACGAAGATATATTGATCGAAGAAAACGTAGAGGAAGTCCCTGAAGGGGAATCGTCCGGCAAGTTCGCAAAGCTGCTGGGCAGCGACAGCCATAAGTTCAAGCTGTCCGGAATGTTCAAGGACTGGTTCCTGGACTATTCCTCGTACGTAATCCTGCAGAGGGCGGTGCCGCACATAGTGGACGGTCTCAAGCCCGTCCAGCGCCGCGTGCTGCACGCAATGTTCATGATGGACGACGGCTCCTACACCAAGGTGGCCAACATCGTGGGCCAGGCTATGCAGTACCATCCCCACGGCGACCAGTCCATCCTGGGCGCCCTGGTGCAGCTGGGCCAGAAGGGCTTTGCGATAGACTGCCAGGGAAACTGGGGAAACATCCTCACGGGAGACTCCAACGCCGCCCCGCGTTACATTGAGGCGCGCCTGAGCAAGTTTGCCAAGGAGGTCCTCTTCGACAAGAAAATCACCAACTGGATGACGTCGTACGACGGCCGCAACCAGGAGCCTACGGAGCTTCCGGTGCGTTTCCCGCTGCTGCTTGCGCAAGGCACTGAGGGAATTGCCGTGGGTATGGCATCCAAGATTCTCCCTCACAACTTCAATGAGCTGCTGGACGCTTCCATAGCCATCCTCAAGGGAGAGGAATACGAACTCTATCCCGATTTCCCCACCGGAGGTTCGGCCGACTGTTCAAGGTATATGAAGGGCCGCCGCGGGGGAGTGGTGAAGATCCGCGCCAAGATTGAGAAAGTAGACAAGAACACCATCATAATTACCGAACTGCCTTACACCAGGACGGCTCCCATACTCATTGATTCCATCCTCAAGGCAAAGGACAAGGGCAAGATTAAGATCAAGAAGATAGAGGATATGACCACCGAGAAGGTGGAGATAGTCATCCATCTTCCCAACGACGTGTCTCCTGACAAGACAATCGACGCCCTGTATGCCTTCACGGACTGCGAATACAGCATCTCTCCCAATGCTTGCGTCATAAAGGACAACAAGCCCCAGTTCATGGACGTGCACCAGATCCTGGAGTACGACACCTTCCATACCCGGGATCTGTTGGGAAGGCAGCTGCAGATAAAGATGGAGGAACTGGAGAACGACTGGCACTACAGTTCACTGGAAAGGATATTCTTTGAAAACCGCGTGTACAAGATCCTGGAACACGACCAGAAGAGCTGGGAAGACCAGCTGCAGGACATCTTCACGCAGATGAAGACCTACCAGGACCTGTTCCGCAGGGAGATTGTGATGGACGACATCCTCAAGCTGGTGGACAAGCCGGTGCGCAGGATATCAAAGTTCGACACCAAGGCCATGGACGAGAAGATCCGCGGCCTGGAAGAGCAGATGAAGGCCGTGCAGGACGACCTGGACCACCTCACCCGCTACACCATAAACTGGTTCAGATCTCTCAAGAAGAAGTACGGCGCGCAGTTCCCGCGCCAGACGGAACTCACCGGCTTCGAGACCATCTCCGTCACAAAGGTGGTGAACAACAACGCCAAGCTGTACGTGAACAAGGCTGAGGGCTTCGTAGGCATTGGCCTCAAGAAGGCCGACGGCGTGGAACTGGTGGGCGAGTGCTCCGATATGTCGGAGGTGGTGGTAATTGCCAAGGACGGCAAGTACCGCATCTCCAAGGTCAGCGACAAGGCTTTCTTCTGGAACGACATCATCTATGTAGGCGTGTTCAACCGCAACGACACGCGTACAATATATAATGTAATATACCGCGAGGGCAAGACCGCGCTTTCCTACGCCAAGCGTTTTGCCATCACGTCCGTAACCAGGGACAAGGACTACGACATAACCAACGGAACCCCGGGTTCCACCCTGCTCTGGTTCAGCGCCAACCACAATGGCGAGGCTGAGACTGTCAAGATCTATTACCGCCCCCGCACCAAGCTCAAGAAACTGACAGGGGAGTACGATTTCTCCACTCTGGCCATCAAGGGAAAGACTTCCAGGGGCAACCTGGTGTCCAAGAACCCCATACAGCGCATAATGCTCAAGAGCAAGGGAGTGTCCACCATATCCGGCAAGGATATGTGGTACGACCAGGACATCCAGAAACTCAACGACGAGGGCCGCGGCCTTTACCTGGGCCAGTTTGAGACTGACGACAAGGTGCTTGCCATTTTCCGCAACGGAACATTCTACACCACCTCGTTCGACGTCTCCAACAGGTACCAGGGCGACGTGCTGAGCATTGAGAAATTCGATCCTGACAAGACCTACACTGCCCTGTACTACGACTCGTCGGTGAAGGCCTTCTACGTGAAGCGCTTCTCCTTCGTCCTGAGCGACAACACTCCGCTGTCGTTTGTCGCGGAGGGCAGGGGATCGTACCTGGTGGACCTGAGCGAAGACCTCCATCCCCAGTTCCTGGTGACCTTCGGCGGCAAGAACGCGGCCCGCGCGCCCGAGGCGGTGGATGCGGAGGAGTTCATAGGCAAGAAGGGAATCGCCGCAAAGGGCAAGAAGTGCTCCGACCGCTGGGAGGTGAAGAGCGTCGCGTTCATCGAGCCTCTTGTCAAGCCTGAGGACGAGCAGCCTGCGCAGGAAGAAGAATTCGTGGAGATAGACATGAACGACATCATAGATATCGAAACGCCTGAGCAGGACCTGGGAGATATCCCCGAGATTGAAGAACTGACTCTGTTTTAACCTATAATTCTTTAACCCATAATAATAACCAGTCTATGAAAAAGAACATTTTTGTAAGAGCACTCAGGACCTTTGCTGTTCTGGTAGTGGCCGGAATCGGCTCCTCAGCCGCTTTCGCCCAGCGTTATTGCAATCCGCTCCCTATGGTTATAGGCCCGGGTGGCAATGCTTCTGGTGACGTTTCCGTTCTGGAACACGGCGGAAAATACTACATGTGCTGCTCCGGCGGCGGAATGTGGATGTCAAGTGACCTTCTCAACTGGGAACTCCACGGAACGGAGAACATTCCCGGCGCTCCTGACATTGCAGAGTACAACGGCAAGTTCTATGTGACCGGTAACAGTGACCACGTATATGTTGCAGACGACCCTCTTGGACCGTACAAGGACCTTGGTCTGTTCAAGAACACCGGTCCCCTCGAGAATGGATGGAACGGCGGATTCGACTGCAAGATCTTCGTGGACGACGACAACCAGCCTTACCTATTCTGGCCTGGCCGCGGAATCAGCGGAATCTACGGAGTGAAACTTGACAAGAACGACCTTACAAAGTTCGACGGCGTTCCTACACACCTGTTCGGATTCAACCCCATGCACGCTTGGGAGCGCTATGGCGAAGCCAACGAGTACCCCACTGTAGCCTGGATAGAGGGCCCTTGGGTTATCAAGCGCAACGGAATCTATTATCTTGAGTATTCAGCTTCTGGTACCCAGTGGAAGAGCTATGCAGAAGGTTATTATACCGCAACCTCACCTCTCGGACCTTACACCTATGCAGAGAACAACCCTCTCCTCCGCAAGACCGAGGGCCTTGTAACCGGTACCGCACACGGATCTATCGTGAAGCTTGCCGGCAAGGACGAGTGGTGGCAGTTCTACACCATCGTGCTGAGCAATCCTCCGGGAGGCCGCCGCATTGGTATGGACAAGGTTACCTTCGATTCTGACGGACTTATGTACTGCACCGTTACAGATACTCCTCAGCCTGCTCCTGGAACAGTAGCCAAGGAAGGCGTTCCCGCATCCATCCCTGTTTCCATTAACAAGGCATCCCCCAGGTACAAGAGCCTTTCCAAGTCTTCTTCAGCCAAGGAAGGATATCCTGCCGCATTCGCAGCTGACAACTACAGCGGAACGGTATGGATGCCTGCTGACGACGACCAGGCTCCTTATATCGTGTTCGACCTTGGAGGCGCCACCGAGTGGGACGTAATACAGCTCTTCAAGGTTGACGGAGTCCGCCTTATGTTCACCGGAACAAGGAGAGGCCGCGGAGCCACCGCTACCTACCCTGTATTCAAGTTCAAGGTGGAGACCTCGATGGACGGAGAGCAATTCACCATGGTTCTTGACAAGACCAGGAACACTGTCAGCAAAGACACAATCTTTGAGGAATTCCCGTCCACACTGTGCCGCTACGTGCGCCTGACTATCACTGACTGGCCTAAGGAGACTCCTCTCGGAGTAATCGAGGCTACCATCTTCGGATATGCTGTTCCGAATGCTTACCTCCCTACAGACCACCGTCTTCCTGAATTCACAGGCCTGCCGAAGGATGGCCCTGCACCTTATGTACAGAATTAATCTGCTTACATACTGACCACACTATGAAAACGAACAGAATAATAAGAGTTTTCAGGGCTCTTGCAGTCCTGGCAGTGGCAGGAATCAGCTCGATGGCGGCTTTCGCCCAGCGCTATTGCAACCCTCTTCCTATGCCCATAGGTCAGGGTGGCAGTGCCGGCGGAGACGTAACCGTGATTGAAACCGGAGGCAAGTACTATATGTGCTGTACCGGTGGCGGAATGTGGGTTTCTGACGACCTCCTCAACTGGGAATTCACCAGGGTGGAGCACGTCCCCAGCGCTCCGGACCTTGTAGAGTATAACGGCAAGTTCTATCTTACCGGCAACAGCGACCACGTTTTTGTGGCAGATCATCCTCTGGGTCCTTATACGGACCTTGGAGTATTCCAGGACACCGGCCCCGTGGAGAACGGATGGAACGGCGGCTTCGATACCAAGATCTTCGTTGACGACGACAACCAGCCTTACCTGTTCTGGCCTGGCCGCGGTATCAGCGGAATCTACGGGGTGAAGCTCGACAAGAAAGACCTCACCAAGTTCGACGGCGTGCCTACGCACCTGTTCGGGTTCAACCCGATGCACGCGTGGGAGCGTTACGGCGAGGCCAACGAGTATCCTACCGTAGCCTGGATCGAGGGCCCTTGGGTAATCAAGCGCAACGGAATCTATTATCTTGAGTATTCGGCCTCAGGAACCCAGTGGAAGAGCTATGCAGAAGGTTATTACACTGCAACCTCACCTCTGGGACCTTATACCTATGCAGCCAACAATCCGCTGCTCCAGAAGACCCAGGGTCTGGTAACGGGTACCGCACACGGCTCCATTATCAAGCTCAAGGGAAAGGATGAGTGGTGGCAGTTCTACACCATCGTGCTGAGCAGCCCTCCGGGAGGCCGCCGTATTGGTATGGACAAGGTTACCTTCGATTCCGACGGTCTGATGTACTGTACAATTACAGACACTCCTCAGCCCGCTCCCGGAACAGTGGCCAAGGAGGGCGTTCCCGCTTCAATCCCTGTTTCTATTAACAAGGTTGCAGGCTCGGACCCTCTGTCCAAGTGGTCCTCTGAGAAGCCAGGTTATCCTGCCGCATTCGCTGACGACAACTACAGCGGAACCGTCTGGATGCCCGCTGACGATGACAAGGAACCTTACATTATGATAGACCTGGGCCCTGCCACACGCTTCGACGTAGTCCAGCTGTTCAAGGTGGATGCAGTGCGCATTATGTTCACCGGTGCCAGAAGGGGACGCCCCGCACCCGGTGCTCCGGCTCCCGCCCTTCCGGTTTACAAATACAAAGTGGACGTATCAATGGACGGAGAGCACTTTACCACGGTGCTTGACAAGACCAGGAATACCGTAAGCAAGGATACCATCTTCGACGAGTTCCCTTCTACGGAGTGCCGCTTTGCCCGTCTGACCATCACGGACTGGCCTAAGGAGTCTCCTCTCGGAGTGATAGAAGTGACATTCTTCGGAACTCCTGGCGGTTATCTGCCTGCGGAAGTCGCAACTCCTGTATTCTCCAAACTGCCTATGGACAGCCCTGAATATCAGCAGAGAGTAAGACAGTCATACTAGTTGATTCCACTCCTTTCAAGGGGTCGGCTGAACACTCAGCCGACCCCTTTTTTGTGTGTTAAGCAAAACAGAGCATTTGCTAATAAACTATTAGCAAAAAGACAATTATTTTAAATAATTTGACGATAATCTAAAGAAATGCTTAAATTTGTTTAGATGTATTTTCAATAATACCACAAAACTTAAATTCTTAACCACTATGAAAGGAAACTCATTCCTAAAGTCAATTAAAATCTTCGCGATTTTAGTTTTGGCCGGTCTGAGCGCAAACTTCGCCCAAGCCCAGACCCGTTCTATCAGCGGAACAGTAGTGGACAGC
>JAGCVB010000140.1 GCA_017962585.1 Bacteroidales bacterium | reverse complement strand
GGAAACCCCCAGCTGAGCCTGGGTCAGGGCAAGTTGTGCATCGTTCAAGTCGGTGAGTGTGCTGCGGCCCAGGTTGAATGACTGGGTGGCAATGCCGTACGCCTTGCGGGCGGCCTCCTCGGCCTCCTTGGCGGCGTCATAGGACTTCATACTGGTCTCCATCTGGTTCAGGCACTGGCGTATGGCTATCTTCAACTGACGCTCGGTGTTCAGGGCCTGGAGCTTGAGCTCCTCGTACTGGACCTTTGACTGGCGTACGGAGTTGAGCCTGCGGCCTCCCGCAAAGATGGGGATGGACAGGCTGAGTCCCACGTATGAGTACGGAGACCAGCGGTACTCTCTGAAATTGAAGTCGTTGGTCATGGCGTTGACGCTGTATGCGAATGCCAGTGACAGGGTGGGCAGGGAGGCAAACTGCTGCATCTTTATGGCATCTGCCAACTGCTCGGCCTGGATTTCCAACTGTTTCATTGTGGTGTTGTTCTCAAGGGAAGCGTCCTCGTTCTCGTGGATGTCGCGGAACATCTGAACTGCGTTGTCCTGGAGTTCCCCGGCAACGTCTATGTCCATGTCCAAGTCTATTCCCATCACGGCCTTGAGCTGCCAGAGCGTCATCGTTATGTTGTTCTCTGCATCGTAGAGATTGGGGATGGCGTTGGCTACGGCGGTCTTTGCGCGCGTGTAGTCCAACTCCGATGCCTTCTGCACGTTGTAGCGCATCTCCGTCTGATGGAAGTTCTCTACTGCGTTGTCGTATACTTCTTCATACACTTTGTAGGCCTCTTTCGCAAGCTGTACTGCGTAAAAAGCCTGCTTTACCTGGGTGATCATATCCAGGCGGGAAGCCCTGGCCTTCTCTACTGCCAGTTCTACGTCTTCGCCGGATATCTTTATGCTTTTCCACAACTGGGCGTTCACCAGCGGCATCGCTGCCTGGATTCCTGTAGAGAACGTATTCCAACGTCCTACCTCTATTCCACCGCCTGCCGGCCTGCCGGAGTCCTGGGAAGGAGCCGGGGTCGGAGTCTCTCCGTCCCCACCGGATGCGCCGCCTCCACCCATCATCGAACTCATGTCGAAGTCCATGTACATAACCTGCTTCTTGATGGTTCTCTGGTACGAACCGCTTCCGTCCACCTGTGGGAACAGGGACGCGTAAGTACCTTTGAGGGCATATTGGGCGCGGGTTATTTCCTTATCCGCCACCTTGACGGCGATGTTCTCGCTTAGAGCGATCACAAGGGCGTCGTCAAGCGTGAGGACTACCGGGTCAGGGGTTGTTTGCGGAGTAGCAATCTGGGCTGAGAGCGGAATGCTCAGAACTGTGGCCAGGATTAAACTAACTAACCTCTTCATATTGATCATTACTATATATAAAACCGAGAAACTGCAACAAAAAACATTCCACGGGAGCAACGAAGGCCGGTTAAAATCCGGCCTTCATAGTTTATTTCTTGGTTGTTGCGTAAGCGGGAGACTTCTTCCTGTAAGCTATCACTAGCGTCACTATTCCGATTATTATGAACGGAAGCGACAGGAGCTGTCCCATATTCAGGGCCATAGACTCCTCGAAGCCCACTTGCGGCTCCTTTATGAACTCTATCAGGAATCTCATTCCGAAACAGCCCACGAGGAACAGCCCGAAGAAGAATCCCTTTGGCAGGGTATCCAGTTTCTTCTTGTACAGGTGGTACATCACCAGCCCGAGAATCAGGTAACTGAGAGCCTCGTACAGCTGGGTGGGGTGCTTTGGAAGGGTCTCTCCCCTATTCTCGAAAATGAAGCCCCAGGGCAGGGACGTCACGTCGCCGTAAATCTCGGAATTGAACAGGTTTCCGAGTCTGATGAAGCATCCTGCAAAAGCAACCGCGATTACCAGGTGGTCAAGGAGCCACATGAAATCAATGCCGTACTTCTTGCCGTATTTGGATGCGAACCACCACATTGCCAGGATGATGGCTATGGCGCCGCCGTGACTGGCAAGGCCGCCCTTCCAGGGCATGAAGATTTCCCAGAATCCCTTCCAGGAGCCCAGGTAATAATCCGGCTGGTAGAACAGGCAGTGTCCCAGTCGTGCTCCCACTATTGTTGCTATGAGCAGTGTATACAGGAGCGGATCCAGCATGTTCTCGGAGACCTTCTCCCTGCGGCAGTAGCCCTTGAAGATGAACCAGCCCAGGATGAAGCCCGAGATGAACAGGAGGGAATACCATCTGACCTGCAAAGGCCCCGCCTGAAACAGGACGGGGTCTACATGCCAGTGAACTGCCAGTACGGCTGTCATATTACTCGCGGATAGCTGCTATTCCGGGGAGTTCCTTGCCCTCGATTGCCTCGAGCATTGCACCGCCGCCGGTGGATACGTAACTAACCTTCTTTGCGAATCCCATCTGGGTAACGGCTGCTACGGAATCGCCGCCTCCTACCAGGGTATAAGCGCCGTTCTCGGTAGCCTTTGCCAGGAGTTCTGCGATGCAGAGGGTTCCCTTTGCGAAAGCAGGAATCTCAAATACACCTACAGGACCGTTCCAGAGGATGGTCTTGGAATCGGCGATGACTTTCTCCCATACCTTGAGAGTGTCAGGACCGGCGTCAACTCCCTCCCAGTCGTCAGGAATCTCGTTTGCAGGGAAGAGTTTGGTAACGGCGTCGTTGGAGAACTCCTGTGTGCAGACTGCCTGGTCTGAAATGTAAACGTTCACGCCCTTTGCCTTTGCCTCTTCGAGGATTGCGAGTGCATCCGGCATAAGCTCGTCCTCGTGCAGTGAGAGACCGATCTTTCCGCCCTGGGCCTTGATGAAGGTGTAACCCATTCCACCACCGATGATAAGGTTGTCAACCTTTCCGAGGAGGTTCTTGAGAACTGCGAGCTTTGAAGAAACCTTGGCTCCGCCGATGATTGCGGTGAGGGGCTTCTGTGCGTTGTGAAGTACGTTGTCGATAGCCTTAATCTCGCCTTCCATCAGGTAGCCGAACATCTTGTCCTCAGGGAAGTACTTGGCGATGAGGGCGGTTGAAGCGTGAGCCCTGTGGGCTGTTCCGAATGCG
>JAGCVB010000139.1 GCA_017962585.1 Bacteroidales bacterium | reverse complement strand
TGGGAACGGCCGTGATTGCAGTACTGGCCATAACGGTTCCGGTAAACTATCTGCTCAACAAGTTCGTCCTACAGCCCGGAGCTCTCAGCTGGCTGGGCCCCAAGTTCGCGGCAGTGGACCTCAGTTTCCTCAGTTTCATACTGTTCATAGCCGTCATCGCCGCCATAGTGCAGATAGTGGAGATGATTGTGGAGAAGTACCTGCCGTCGCTTTACTCCTCGCTGGGAATCTTCCTTCCGCTCATCGCCGTCAACTGCGCTATCCTTGGAGCATCCCTCTTTATGCAGCAGAGGGAATTCGGCAACATACTCGAGGCCATAGTCTATGCCCTGGGATCAGGTATAGGCTGGTACCTGGCCATTGTGACCCTGGCCGCAATCAGGGAGAAGATGGCCTATTCCAACGTGCCTAAGGGCCTTCAGGGAATTGGCATAACCTTCATAACCGTGGGCCTGATGGGCATCGCGTTTATGGCATTTATGGGAATATCGCTATGAGTTACACAGTCCTTGCCGCAATAGCCGTGATAGCGATAGTCGCCCTGGTCCTGGTGGCTCTGCTCCTCTTTGTCAAGAAGAAGGTGACGCCGTCGGGAACGGTGAAGATAGACATAAACGATGGCAGCAGGACGCTGGAGGTCACGCCAGGCTCCAACCTTATGGGCACGCTGGCGCAGGAGAATATCTTCCTGGCCTCAGCCTGCGGAGGCAAGGCCAACTGCGGGC
The DNA here is from genome assembly GCA_017962585.1 of Bacteroidales bacterium. Lineage (GTDB taxonomy): Bacteria > Bacteroidota > Bacteroidia > Bacteroidales > UBA932 > Cryptobacteroides. Next base: position 16,039 of record JAGCVB010000139.1, on the reverse strand, counting down.
AGTGCAAGGTGCAGGTGGAGGAAGGCGGCGGAGAGATCCTGCCCACGGAGACAGGTTTCTTCAACCGGAAGCAGGTGAAGGACAAATGGAGACTCGGCTGCCAGGTCAAGGTCAAAGACGATATCAGGATAACCGTGGACGAGAGCGCCCTCAACGCCAGGAAATACCAGTGCGAGGTCATCTCCAACCAGAACGTGGCAACCTACATAAAGGAATTCACGGTGCGCCTGCCTGAAGGCCAAGACATGTCCTTCAGGAGCGGGCAGTACATCCAGGTTGACATCCCTGCCTTCCACGTGCGTTTCAGCGATATGGACGTGGCCCCTGAATACCGCGCCGAATGGGAGAAGTTCGGCTTCTTCTGCCTCGAATGCGTGAACGATGAACCCACGGTACGCGCATATTCTATGGCTTCCTACCCTGCCGAAGGCGACATAATCAAACTGAACGTGCGAATAGCCACGCCGCCTTTCGACCGCAGCGTGCCGCGCGGCCAGGAGCCAAGACTGCTTCCGGTCAGCCCCGGAATCGCATCGTCCTACATCTTCTCACTCAAGCCTGGGGATACAGTGACCCTCAGCGGCCCTTACGGGGACTTCCTGTTGCCGCAGGAAGATCCGGACGACGTGGAATACATATTCGTCGGCGGAGGCGCCGGAATGGCCCCTCTCCGCAGCCACATAATGCATCTGCTCAGGACCTTGCACTCTACGCGCAAAGTCAGTTTCTTCTACGGCGCCAGGGCGCTGAGGGAGGCCTTCTACCTGGAGGACTTCGCCCAACTGGAACAGGATTTCCCCAATTTCAGGTTCCACCTTGCCCTTGACCGCCCGGACCCGGCGGCTGACGCCACGGGAATCCCCTATACGGCCGGATTCGTCCACAACGTAATGTACGAGACCTGCCTGAAAGACCACGAATCGCCCGAGGACGTCATGTACTTCATGTGCGGCCCGCCTATGATGGTATCGTCCGTTACCGGCCTTCTGGACAGCCTGGGAGTCGCTCCCGAGAATATCCTATACGACAATTTCGAATCAACTCATTAAACTGATGACCATATGAAAAGGAAATTACTGCTTTACTTCCTCACCGTCCTGACGGTGGGACTGGTCTTCTCCCCTTCCGCATTCGCGGCCAAGGAGACTGTCCCTAAAATCGAGGCCACCATCCATCTGGACCAGGAAGGCTACCCGATCCATCCCTTCGTTCACGGAATGTTCACCGAACTTTTGGGCAACATGTTCGAGAACGGTATCTGGGCAGAGATGCTTTCCGACCGCAAGTTCTTCTATCCTGTGAACAATTCTGAGACTCTCGAGCCCAGGAACTCCAAGCGCCACCAACTCCGCTGGCGTCCCATAGGACCGGAATCCTCCGTGACTATGGACAAGGAAAACCCTTACGTAGGCAAGCAATCGCCCGTAGTCAGCCTGGGATCCGGCAGGAACGGTATCCGCCAGGCAGGCCTGTGGCTTGAGAAAGGCCGCGGCTACACCGGAAGGGTCGTACTCCGCTCAGAGAGTGGCGCCAAAGTGTCCGTCAGCCTTGTATGGGGCAACGGCGCCAATGACCGCCAGACCATAGTCTTCGACGGCCTGACTAAGAACTACAAGAAGTACTACTTCAATTTCACTGCAGGAGCTGACGTAAAGGACGCCGCCCTGGAGATTGTGGGAGAAGGAAGCGGCAGCTTCGAGATCGGAGCCGTATCCCTTATGCCTGCAGACAATATGGAAGGCTTCCGCGCCGACCTGGTTGCCATCCTCAGGGAGATCGGTTCTCCAATCTACCGCTGGCCGGGAGGCAACTTCCTTTCCGGTTACGAGTGGCGCGACGGCATCGGTGACCCCGACCAGCGTCCTCCTCGCTACGACTACGCCTGGAATACCGTCGAGTCCAACGATATGGGTACCGACGAGTACCTGACCTGGTGCAAATTGCTGGGCAGCGTGCCGTATCTTGTGGTCAGCACCGGATTCGGTGACGCCTATTCCGCAGGACAGTGGGTAGAGTACGTGAACGGCTCCGAGAACACCCCTATGGGCAAGCTACGCGCCAAGAACGGACACCCGGCTCCGTACGGTGTAATTTACTGGGGCGTGGGCAATGAAGGTTACGGAGAGTGGCAGCTCGGCCATATGTCCCCTGAGCACTACGTCCTCAAACACAACTATTTCGGCGAGGAGATGCTCAAGAAAGATCCCAGCATCAAGCTCATCGCTTCCGGAGCGTCAGTACCGGAGCAGAGCAGCCAGTACCGCAACTACCGCAAGCCTTACCAGACAGAACTCCCCGTTCCGTTCCTGGGCGACTTCGACTGGACAGGACAGCTGCTGAAGGGTTCGCTGGAATACATAGACTATGTATCGGAGCACATCTACCCCAATGCCGGAGCCTACTTCGACGACGCCACCGACACCTGGATTCCTTATCAGTTCGACTTCCTGGAGTCCATCCGCCTGGCGGCCAACAGAGTAAAGAACTCCGCTGAATCTATGGACAAGTACGAAGAAATGATCCCCGGCGTAAAGGAGAAGCATACTCCGTACTGGATTGACGAATGGGCAGGCGGCCGCGGCCGCGGCTTCCAGAGCACCATAGGCGTAGCCATCACCCTGCACGAGATGTATCGCTACAGCTATTACGTGATGATGGCCGGAATCACCAGCGTCGGCAGCCTTTACACCTATGACGACAACAAGGCCACCATCAGTTCTACCGGACTTCTGTTCAAACTCTTCATAGAGCATCTGGGAGACCTTCCTTTGGGGCTGACCGGCAATTCTCCCCAGAAGGCAATGAAGGGAACTCCGTTCGTAGACATTCCGCTGGAGCCGTCCGGAAGCGCCACCTATCCTCTGGACATAATGGCCACCAAGAACAGCAAGAACGGAAAGGTGATGGTATCCGTGGTCAATCCTACAGAGGAGCCCCAGACTTTCGCCCTCAAGTTCGACGGCGGCAAGCCGGATTCCAAAGTGACCGTATACGCCCTTGCTCCGGCAGAAAGCACGGACTCCAACACCTTGGACAATCCTGACGTAATCCGTCTCCAGACCCGCACTGAAAAACTGAATGCCAACGTAACCGTTCCCGCCCACAGCGTAATCCTATACGAATACAGCATCAAGTAGTATAAAAAAAAGAAACTTCTAAAGCGCAAATCTTTAGTTTGCTTGGAAGGAGCGCTCATCTCCGATAGTTTTGCCATAGAAAACTTGCAACTATGGAAAAACAAACCGGGAATGAGCGCATCTTTTGTCTCTCAGGACGTCCGTCCGGGGCGCGTCTGCCCAACTTGCTAAATAATCTTATATTCTTGTGCTGCTTGTTGCCGGCTTGTACCAAAAGCCCGACGGGAGTCGGGGAAGGCTTGGAGGCGGGGTTGAATACCCATAGCGACGTCACTGTAAAATCATCTTCATCATCTCTGACCCCGCCGGCCGGGCTGGATATCTTCGTCTTCAGGGACGGGGCCGTAAAGAGCCTGGACTCCTACAGCAGAGTCAGCCCCAGGGAAGGCACGGCAGACGTAGTCTCGGGCCGGGGAGACCGCATAGTGGCAATGATAAGCGGAGCGCATCTGAAGGCAGACCAGATTGCATCAGTCCGCTGTTATGAAGACCTTGAATCATTATATGTAAGCCTGGAAGACGAATCCTCCGGCACTCCGGTAATGAGCGGAGAAACCGTAATATGCGCCGGAGACCCAGGGCCCTGGAACATTGTCCTGGAGCCGCTTCTGAGCAAGGTAGAGGTGCTCGGGCTCAGCGTAAAGCTCAAGGGAGCGTACGCCGGCAAGAGCCTTGACAATGTCCGGGCTTATCTGACAAATGTAAACGGCACCTGCCAGCCTCTGAGGCGGGACGGCTTCAGGCCGGTGGAAATAGTAAACAACGGGCGCTTGCGTGAGTCTGACATTGACAGGCTATCTAATCCCCAACTGTTGTTCCGAATCCCAAAAATCTCGCGTCAGATGGACGGTGAAACCACTTACGAGACCTTCAACCTGTACTGCTATCCCAACGACGTGGCAGAAGAGAGTTCTGGTTCGCCGTTCACCAGGCTGGTGATACAGGGAGACATAGACGGACAGACTTACTACTATCCCCTGCCCATAAACCGCCAGGGTTTCGGCTATGCGGCAGGCAGGGAGGGCATATGCCGCAATGTGAACTACGTGATGAACATACATATCACCGGCCCTGGGTCGCTGAGCCCTTCGGAGGACATCTACGGCTCACACCTCATTACACAGGGGTCGGCTACATTCCACCCAGGAGACTTCATAAGCGGAAGCATCGGGGACAGGGTGCACGTCTGGTGTGACGTATATCCTCCTGACACCCCTGTGGAATGGGACTGGGAACTGATAGACGGGGATGTAGAGAGGGGCATCTACCAATATGAAACGGATCCGGACGGGCACGGCCTGACGCTTACACTTACAGGCAGGGGTACCGGAATGGTATTCGTGGAAGTAAAGGGTATTGTGGACGACGCATTCCTTTGCGTCATAGTTGTCCGCTAAGAAATCAGAGTTCAAAACGGGACTTCTCCGGGAGCAGTCTTTCAAACGATTCCAGGAGGGATTGCCTGGTCTTTACAAACCTGTCCTCAGACATCTGCACATCGTTTATGCATACGAAATCGGAGGTCGGGGCAGCCAGGAAGGCCGCTATCTTGGAAGATGAAGCAGCTGCCAGCGAAAAATGCTTGTTGGAATGGCGTTCGTTCACTGCCTTTCCCTGGTAGAAAAGGTAATCCAGAAAGACGTAATGCAACAGGTTGTACTCCTCGCGCACCGTGCTGAAGGAAGAATGGAACTGGGTCGCCATCAGGGCTGACACTTCTTCGCATGCGCTTTTGGACATAGGATAGACCGTATGCTGGGGCCTGATGAAGAACGGAGACTTGGGCATTCCAAGGGCCTCCCTGACTTTGCGGTCGGTGTTCCTTGCCATAACCTTGAAAAGGTTTCCGGCTATAAGGTTGCGGGAGAATCCCGTCACCGGTTTCCCGTCACGGAAGAAATCTTCCGCCTTGGAATCCCTCATCGGGAACATGTCGTCGTTGAAGTTGAGGAACTCCTGGCTGATGCCGGGTATGCGGTGCAGGAACAGTTCTATGGTATTGCAGTTGAACGTGGGCAGATACTCAGCGGGTATTATGTCCTGGTGCAGCACTATCTTCAAGTTGCCGCGGTCAACCCACTCCGGAACCTGGCTCTCCCGTGAGACCACCAGGTAGACGTTCTGGATATAAGGCATATGCTTCTGGATGCCGCGGAGAAGGTATGGCAGCGTGCCCCAGTCGCGGAAGCGCTTTTCCAGCGCGTCCCCGCCCACTACGGAGGCGTAGTCCTGCTGCCACAGCGGGTCAAGCCCGTTTACGTATGTTATTACTGCATCCATTGTTCCTTGAGATATTTTGCCGTGAAGGTCTTTCCTTCTTTCACCAGGTCTTCAGGAGTACCCTCGAACACTACTTCTCCTCCGGCGTCTCCTGCATCCGGTCCCAGGTCTATCACCCAGTCTGCATTGCGGATAACGTCCATGTTGTGCTCTACCACAACCAGGCTGTGTCCCTTTGAAAGAAGTACGTCGAACGCCTTCAGGAGTTTTTCAACGTCGTAGAAATGCAGGCCGGTGGTAGGCTCGTCAAAGATAAACAATATTTTCTCGCGCTCGCTGATTCCACTCTCGGAACTCATCGCCAGGAAGTAGGCCAGCTTGATGCGCTGGCTCTCGCCTCCGGAGAGGGTGGAACTGCTCTGACCGAGTTTTATGTAGCCGAGGCCGACGTCCGCGAGGGTCTTCAGTTTGCGCACTATGTTCTTGGCATAGGACTCGCTTCCCTGCTCGAAGAAGGCCATTGCGTCGTCCACGCTCATATTCAGGATGTCGTCAATGTTCTTGCCTCTGTAACGCACCTCCAGAACGTCCGGCTTGAAGCGTTTGCCTCCGCAGGATTCGCACACCATTGTTACGTCAGCCATAAACTGCATTTCTATCTTGACTACGCCCTCTCCCTGGCATTCCGGGCATCGTCCTCCCTCCTGGTTGAAGGAGAAGTACGAAGGGCCGAAACCGTTGATCTTGGCGTACTGCTGTTCCGCCATCAGTTTGCGAATGTCGTCGTATATCTTCAGGTATGTCACGGCGTTGGAACGGGTGCTCTTTCCTATGGGGTTCTGGTCTACGTACTCCACGCGGGTGATCCTGTCAAGGTTGCCGCTGAGGCGGCGGAAGGTGCCGGGGAGGTTTCCGGTGTCGTTTAGACGACGGAACATCGCAGGGTAAAGGATGTCCCCCACCAGCGAAGACTTTCCGCTTCCGCTCACTCCTGTGACTACGTCAAGCACGCCCAAAGGGAACTTCACGTCCATTCCCTTGAGGTTGTGTTCCATTACGCCTTCCAGTGTTATGGAGTAGTTCCAGCCTCGCTTCTGGCGCATATATCTCTTTCTAGCGCCCGACAGGTAATCCAGGGTGAGGGAGCGTCCGTGCTCCTTGGGAAGGCCCTCCTGGAGGGAGCCCAGGTAAACTATCTCGCCTCCGTTGACTCCGGCCTTGGGGCCCATGTCTATGACAACGTCGGCGGCGCGGATTATCTCTTCGTCGTGCTCAACTACAACCACTGTGTTGCCCATGTCGCGCAGACGGCGCAGGACGCCGATCAGGCGCTCCGTGTCGCGGGGATGCAGGCCTATGGACGGCTCGTCCAGGATATACATAGATCCCACCAGTGAACTTCCAAGGGCCGTAACCAGGTTTATGCGCTGGCTTTCACCTCCGGAGAGGGTGTTGCCGGCGCGGTTCAGGGTAAGATAACCGAGTCCCACATCCTGGATGTATTTGAGGCGGGAAACAATCTCGGATATAGGTTCAGAGGCTATTTCCTTTTCTGTATCGGTTAGCTGAAGGCCTGCGAAGAACTCCAGCAGGGTGTCCACGTTCATGCACAGGAGGTCGTGGATTGTCTGGCCTCCCACACGCACCCATAGGGCTTCAGGACGCAGGCGGCTGCCTCCGCAGGCGTGGCAGGTGGCGCGTCCGCTGAAGCGGCTGAGCATATACTTGTACTGTATCTTGTAGCGCTGGGTCTCTACCCAGTCGAAGAATTCCTGTATTCCTATAAGGCGGTTGGGATCGTCATCGTAGTTCTGGCCTTCTGCGGGAGGGTCTCCGCGCCAGATGAGATCTTTCATCTCCTGGCTCAGTTTGCAGTAAGGCTCGAAAATGGGGATGCCGTAGCGGCCGGATACCTCAACCAGATGATCCTTGAACCAGCCCATCTTCTCCCCTCTCCAGCAGGCGATTGCCCCGTCGTAGATGCTGAGGCTCTTGTCCGGGATGACCAGGTCTTCGCTTACGCCTATTATCTTGCCCAGGCCGCCGCATACGGGGCAGGCTCCAAGGGGGCTGTTGAAACTGAAAAGGTACTCGTCAGGCTCGCGGAAGGTAATTCCGTCCATCTCGAAGCGGTTGCTGAACTGCCTGAGGCTGCCTTCCGCCACCACGGCCATACGGCCGTCGCCGCGGGAGAAAGCGTCGGAAACCGACGCAATGACGCGGTCGCGGTCGAACGGAGCGCTGGCGCGGTCTACCAGCAGCCAGGCTTCCGCGGGCCAGGCAGCGTCTTCTTCCTGTAGGATTTCCTCGATGCGCATAGGCTGGCCGTCTGCGTACAGACGGTTGTAGCCCAGTTCCTTGAGGGACAGGAGCAGTTCCACTTTATCGTCCCTAGCGCTCCACTGGATGTCGGCCAGGATGTAGACGTAGCCTGTTGCGGAGGTTATGAACTGCACAACGTCCGAGACGCTGTCACGGCGCACCTCTGCGCCGGAAACCGGCGAGAAAGTGCGGCCGATGCGCGCGAAGAGCAGGCGAAGGTAATCGTAAATCTCTGTGGTGGTGGCGACGGTGGAACGGGGGTTGCGGGTGTTCACCTTCTGCTCGATGGCTATTGCCGGAGGGATACCGTCGATTATGTCCACATCAGGCTTGGACATCCTGCCAAGGAACTGGCGGGCGTAGGAAGAGAGGCTCTGCGCATAGCGGCGCTGCCCCTCGGCATAAAGGGTATCGAAGGCCAGGGAGGATTTTCCAGAGCCTGATATACCGGTTATCACTACGAACTTGGCGCGGGGGATGTTTACGTCTATGTTCTTGAGGTTGTTTACCCGGGCGCCTTTAATGACGATATCGTTCATCTACACCATTCATTCTGCTACCACCCCGAATTCCCTGAAGACTTTGATAAGGTCTTCTATGTCATTTCTGGCCGTGCTTTCAGAAACGTCATATTCCTTGAGAAGCAGTTCCAGAAGAGTATCCGGCGTGAATTCAATGTCCTCCACCTGGCGCCAGAGATAGGCGGCAGGCTCGTTGAGGGAGAACATACGGCCCCCTTCAATTACATCCAGCCCTTCCGGGCATACTATGAACTCTCCGCAGAGTTCCCTGAGAACATATCCTTTTTTCAACTTCATAGGAATACAAAGATAACTCAAAAAAAATTTTGTACCGAACAAAAATATATCTATATTTGCACTCACTTCCAAACGGGAGAACTAAGGTGTGGTAGTTCAGTTTGGTTAGAATGCCGGCCTGTCACGCCGGAGGTCGCGAGTTCGAGCCTCGTCCGCACCGCAAAAAGAGCAGCTAAGGCTGCTCTTTTTCTGTTTTGTTAGGCTCCATATGGATGGTTACCAGCGAGTCCCTGCCGAAGCGGTCTTTCAGCCGGTGTTCCATCTCAGAGACAATTGCGTGAGCCTTGTTCAGGGGCATATCCCCGTCCATCCTTACGTGAACCTCAATTGCAACACGGTTACCTATCTTGCGTGTGCGCAGGTTGTGCGGCTCGCTGACCTGGGGGAAACTGCAGATGATGTCTTCCACTTCCCTCTCGGTCTCTTCCGAAAGCGAACTGTCCGTAAGTTCCCCCGTACTCCCCTTCAGCAGGTCCCAGGCCACCTTCACCAGCATTGCGCCTACTACAATGGACGCAAGGGGATCCAGCACGGCCCAGCGATCGCCCAGGAGCAGCGCGCCGCCTATTCCTATGGCGGCGCCCACTGAAGACAGGGCGTCGCTCCTGTGGTGCCAGGCATTGGCCACGACCACCGAAGAGTTGAGAGCCTTCCCCCTGGATACTGTGTACCTGTACAGAAGTTCCTTCACGACAATGGAGATGAGAGCGGCCCAGAGGGCAATGGCTCCCGGCTTGCTGAGGGTCTCTCCCTGCAGCCACCCGGCGAACTTGACGGCTCCGGAAACGATGATTCCGACAGCGGCCGCAACCAGCGCCAGGGCCACGAAAAACGTGGCCAGGGTCTCGAACTTGCCGTGCCCGTAGTCGTGGGAGGCGTCTTGCGGCCGCGCCCCTATCCTGACGAAGGCCAGGACTATTACGTCCGTTACGAAATCCGACAGGGAATGCGCCGCGTCGGCAATCATGGCGGCACTGTGTCCCAGGACGCCTGCAAGGAACTTAAAGGTCAGGAGCACCAGATTTCCGATGCTCCCGACCAATGTTACTTTCATCAGTTCTTTTTCCCTGTTCACTGACTGAAAACTGTAAAAGACGGATAACTAGTAATGATACAGATAACGGTCGTTCTCCTGAGGGTTGGTAGGATTGATGTATCCTGAATACCTTCCGAAAACGGTAGCCTCTATGATACCCAGGTTGATTCCTTCCGGCCAGCCGGTGATGGTAAGTTTCACATAGCGGCACTGCTTTGGAGCTATGTCGTCGAATGTACAGTCAGCAATCTTGGTGTTGTTAGTCTGGTCTACCAGCATGAAGAAATTCTGACCGTCCATCGAGCCTTCAAGCTTGTACTTGTAGACAGGAAGGCCTCCCGGTGGCATGAACATACCGCCTCCCGTAGGGAATGACGGACGCGGAGCGGCATTTGCCGCCTGAGGAGCGCCTTGTGCCGGACGGGCGCCAGGCGCAGGGCGTGCACCGCCCGCGGGGGCAGCTCCTCCAGCGGGAGCAGCTCCTGCAGGAGGAGCCATCCTTCCGCGCTCGTTGTTGCCGAAGATTATGCGGAGGCCGTCCACGTCAAACAGGTCAATCACGTTGATTCCGTCTGCAGTGGAGAGGTCTATGATTACGCTGGGGGTCTTGTCGGACGGATCCGGTTTCCAGATGGTTCCGCTGTAGTTGTCGAAGCCGTATGATACATAGAAACCGGGCTGATCTGTGGTGCGGGGGGCTCCAGCCAGCCTTGAGCGGCCTGCCTTGCCTATGGAGATAGGCAATGACCTGCCTGTACGGGTTCCAGGTTTGGCGAGGGGCGCAAGCTGGGGCGTTTCCGTAACTTCCACAGACATATTGCCGTAATCGTCAAAGACAATCTTGTCCATACCTATGCGGCGTCCTCCCATTGTCATGATGATGGTGTAGAAAGCCCAGTAGTTTCCGTCAGGACCAAGCACTATGGAGCCGTGAGCCGGACCCTGCACCAGACCCTCTTTCTTGCGCATGAGGGGATTGTTTCCTGCGAAGGTATAAGGCCCCAGAGGAGAATCTGCAGTGTAGTATCCGGTAGCGTAACTCTGCCACTGTGTTCCAGAGCAGGAGTATGCGCAATAATAAATGCCGTTCCTCTTCATAACCCAGGGGCCTTCTATCCAGGATACGTTCTGGTACTCGTTGGCCTCGCCGGAATGCTCGAACCAGTGAGTGGGGTTATATGCGAAGAGATGCGTAGGCGGGGAAACGAAACGGGTAAGGTCGTTCTTGTCCAATTCCACTCCGTATATTCCGGTACGGCCTCGTCCGGGCCAGTAGAGATACGGAGTATTGTCGTCATCTATGAACAGCATTGAGTCGAAAGGCACTTTCCAGCCCAGTTCCGGGCCTCCTGTGTTCTTGAAGGGGCCCATATCGTGGAAGGGGCCCAGAGGGGAATCGGATTCCCAGATGGTGATGTCGTTTCCGGTGAGATAGTACTTTCCGTTGTACTTATGTACGTCAGGAGCCGTTACGATTCCCGGGACATAGTGATATTCCCAGTTCAGCAGGTCCTTGGACATCCAGGTTCCGCCGCCGGTGCAGTACATATAATAAGTCCCGTCATCATCCAGGAAGACGGAGACATCTCCCGAAGCTACGCCGTCTTCACCTATGGGCATAGGGAGAGGATTGCAGTACCTCTGGGCGAAAGCGGCGGCTCCGATCAGGAGCGCGGCCGCCGAGATAAGGATTGATCTGATTCTCATATTTAAATTCTAGTACTTGTACAGGTAACGGTCGTTCTCCTGAGGATTGGTAGGATTCATATATCCGGAATACTTGCCGAATACGGTAGCCTCTATCACGCCCAGTTCAGTTTCCTTGGGCCAGTCGGTGATGGTAAGTTTCACATAACGGCACTGCCTGGGAGCCACGTCCTCATAGATGACGTCGGCAGTCTTGGTGTTGGCGGTCTTGTCCAGGAGAGTGTAGAAAGTCTTTCCGTCCATCGAGCCCTCCAGTTTGTATTTGTAAACAGGAAGAGGGCGGGCACCGCGGCCGCCGATGATGCCGCCGAATGCTCCGCGGCCTCCGTTGGAAAACAGTATCCTCAGGCCGTCCACGTCAAACAGGTCTATGACGTTGATGTCAACTGCAGGAGACAGGTCTATCATTATGTAGGGCTGCTTGTCGCCCGGATCCGGTTTCCAGCAGGTGCCGGCAAAGTCGTCCAGGGCGTATGATGCGAAGAATCCCGGCTGCTCAGAAGAGAAACTTCCGCGGGAAGCCTTGTTGACCGACAGCTGTATGGATTTCCTGCCAGTCTCAGGCTTGCCCAGAGGAGCGGGCTGAGGGGTCTCTGTAACCTGTACCGACATATTGCCGAGTTCGTCGAAGACTATCTTGTCCATACCTATCTTGCGGCTTCCGAACTGACCGCCAAGAACTATTGTATAGAATGCCCAGTATTCTCCGTCAGGACCCTTTATGATACTTCCGTGGGAAGGACCGGTAACTATACCGTCTGTCTTGCGGAGAAGAGGGTTGTTGCCTCCGTATGTATAAGGTCCCAGAGGAGAGGTTGCGGTATAGTAACCGGCCGCATAACTCTTCCACTCTGTTCCGGAGCAGGAATAGGCGCAATAGTAGATTCCGTCTCTCTTTACCACCCACGGGCCTTCTATCCAGGCTACGTTCTGGTACTCGTTGTGCTCTCCCATATGCTCGAACCAGTGCAGGGGGTTGTAGTTGAAGAGGTGCGTAGGAGAGGATACGAACCTGGTGAGGTCGTTCTTGTCAAGTTCCACGCCGTAGATACCGGTACGGCCGCGTCCGGGCCAGAACAGGTAAGGTGTGTTGTCATCGTCTATGAACAGCATGGAATCGAACGGAACTTTCCAGCCCAGTTCGGGGCCTCCGGTGTTCTTGAAAGGTCCCATGTCGCGGAAAGGTCCGAGAGGGGTGTCGCCTTCCCAGATTGTGATATCATTTCCTGTCAGGTAATACTTTCCGTTATACTTGTGGACGTCCGGGGCGATAGGCACGTTATCTACAGGATGGTACTCCCAGTTCAGGAGATCCGTGGACACCCAGGCTCCGCCTCCGGTACAATACATATAGTATTTGCCCTCGTCAAAGAAAACCGAGACGTCTCCGCTTGCATTGCCCTTTTCTCCAATGGGCATAGGCAGCGGATTACAGTAACGCTGTGCTCCAGCAACCGCGCAAAGGAACAAGGCGGCCGCTGAAATTAAGATAGTTCTTATTTTCATAAGTATGGGTTTAAAGTTATTAGCATAAAAATAATTATTAAAAATAACTTCTACAAAATATTTCACATATTTCCCGTACTTATAAAATTTATTATATTAGCATAAAATCTAATAACCCGGCATATGAAGAAACTCTCTCTCTTGTTATTTTCCATTTTCGCAGCCGCATGCCTGGCGGTTTCCTGTGCTTCCAACGGCGGAAGCAAGGCTGCCGAGGGCGATGGACAGATCCTGTTTTACGGTGATGACATAGCAGTCGCACAGACAAAGTACGGAAAGGTCCGCGGATTCATCCTCAGGGACATCTACACCTTCAAGGGCATCCCTTACGGAGCCTCCACCGCTGGTGAGAACCGTTTCATGCCTCCGGTTCCCCCCGAGCCTTGGGAAGGTGTGCGCAACGCCCTCAACTACGGAGATTCAGCCCCGCAGGTGATAGGCTACCCCCGCACGCCTGAATCGGCCGCTTTCTTCACGGACGCCTGGAACTACGACGTCATCAGCGAAGACTGCCTGAGGCTTAACGTATGGACGCCAGGCCTTGACAACACAAAGCGTCCTGTAATAGTCTGGCTGCACGGAGGCGGATTCTCCAGCGGCAACGCAATAGAGCAGGACGGCTACGGCGGAGAGAACCTCGCCCGCTACGGCGACGTCGTGTTCTGCTCCGTCAATCACCGCCTCAACTGCTTCGGCTACACTGACTTCGCAAAAGTGGGCGGAGAGAAATACCTGCATTCCGGCAACGTGGGAATGCTTGACATCGTGGCCGCTCTCCAGTGGATACACGACAATATCGCCAACTTCGGAGGAGACCCCGGAAACGTTACCGTCATTGGTCAGTCGGGAGGAGGCTCCAAGGTCAGCATGATTGCCGCAATGCCTGCTGCCAAGGGCCTGGTCCACAAGGGAGTGGCATTGTCCGGCAATTCCATCCAGGGAGCTGACAAGGCTTCTGCCGAGGCCCTTGGGGAGTATATCCTCAAAGAGGCTGGACTCAAGCCTTCAGAGATTGACAAACTGCAGCAGATGCCTTGGGAAGAGTACTACGCCCTGGCCAACCGCGCCAGCCGCAAGTTCGCCTCCGAGACAGGCATGCGCGCAGGCTTCAACCCTGTTTCTGACGGAATCGACCTGCCACTGCATTTCTTCGATCCAAACGATCCTTCCGTCCCGGACATCCCCATGCTGTACTGCACCGTATTCAACGAGCAGAACCCCAACCGCGAGAACGCGGCCCTTGAGGACATCACCCTGGACGGCGTAGTGGAGCAGCTGTCTTCCCGCTACGGCGACAAGACAAGAGAAATAGTTGAGGCATACAACAAGACCTTCCCCGGAAAGCGCCCCATAGAGATATGGGCCCTCCTCACCGGAGTCCGTACCAACGTGGTGCGCTCCGCAAACGCCAAAGTACAGCAGAAGTCACCCGTCTATATGGCCTGGTTCGGCTGGCAGCCTCCTCTGTTCGACGGACGCATGCGCTCCTTCCACTGCCTGGACATCTGCTTCTGGCTGCACAACACTGACGTGATGCTCACCCACACCGGCGGCGGAAAGCGTCCGCGCGCCCTGTCGGACAAGATGTCCGACGCCCTGGTGGCATTCATGCGCACCGGCAACCCCAACACCAAGTCCCTGCCTTTCTGGCCTGAGTATACGGCTGAAAAAGGAGAAGTAATGATTCTTGACGACATCTCCGAGGTTCAGAACGACCCTGACCGCGAGTGCCGCTCTCTTATTGAAAACATAGGTAGATAATATTATGAAAAAAGCATTGTTCATCGGCGGCACCGGTACCATCAGCACCGCCATCACCAAAAGAATAGCCTCAATGCCGGATTGGGAGCTGTACCTCATCAACCGCGGAAACCGCAGCAGAGTTGTCCCTGAGAACGTAAAGCTCATCATCGCCGACATCAACGACGAAGAAGACGTAGCCCTCAAGCTGGAAGGCCTGGAATTCGACTGCGTCTGCGACTTCATCGGCTTTGTGCCCGCCCAGGTAGAGCGCGACTACCGCCTCTTCAAGGGAAAGACAAAACAGTACATGTACATCAGTTCCGCCTCGGCATATGAGAAACCGGCAAGCAATTACATCATAACCGAGGAGACTCCCCTTTCCAACCCGTTCTGGCAGTATTCCAGAGACAAGATTGCCTGTGAGGCTTTCCTTATGGAGAAATTCCGTACCGAAGGCTTCCCCGTAACAATCATCCGCCCCACATACACCTATGACGAGCGCAGCGTTCCTCTGAGCGTAAACGGAAACAACGGCTCCTGGCAGGTTCTGGAGCGTATGCTTCAGGGCAAGAAAGTCATCATCCAGGGAGATGGATCCACCCTTTGGACAATGACCCACAACAGCGACTTCGCTAAGGGATTCACAGGCCTGATGGGCAACGAAAAGGCAATCGGCGAGGCCGTACAGATCACCTCTGACGAGACCCTCACCTGGACCCAGGTTTACCAGTGCGTAGCCGACGCCCTTGGAGTGGAACTCCATCCGTATTACATATCCTCCTGGTATCTGGCAGAGATAGCCCCTCAGTTCGACTTCAGGGGCAACCTTCTGGGCGACAAGACTTTCTGCGTGGTATTCGACAATTCCAAACTGAAGAGCCTGGTTCCAGACTTCAAGCCGGAAGTTACCTTTGCCGAGGGTATCAAGCGTACCGTAGCCTACATTAACGAGCATCCGCAACTCAAGCGTCCCGACCCCGAGTTCGACGCCTGGTGCGACAGCATCATATCTAAATTGGAATCACTGAAGTGAGTTGTTTCGACACCTGTTTCTTCGAGCGTTACGCCCATCAGACCCTGAGAAAGTACCTTGGGCGTGAGTATGACGACCTTGTAAACAGGGACCGTCCCGACCTGCAGTCTCCCGACGGCCGTTCCTTCGGCATAGAAGTGACACGCGCCATGGAGGAGACTCAGGCCGCGGCGGAACAACTTCTTGACAACATGTCCGGCCTTACCCAGATGAAAGCGCAGGAAGACGACCTGGAGCGCTACATCATGAACGGATACTCCTATGGCCTCAACCTTGGAAAACTCATAAGCCCCAGCGAATCCCGATACTGGTCCATGGCGCTCCCTATGAAGCGCATCCTGGACAGCAAAGTCTCAAAGATGACCAGCGGATTCTATGGAGATTTCGAACGCAGCGGGCTGTACGTCTTCTGCAAGGACGACATAACCATAGCCGACGTCATAGGAGCATACCGCAGGGTAATGTCCCTGCAGCGCTACAGCGAGCGCAAATACAACTATCTCTATCTGTCGGAGGT
>JAGCVB010000138.1 GCA_017962585.1 Bacteroidales bacterium | reverse complement strand
TGCAGATGCCCTGCTACCAGCCCCGGAAGCATCATGCTCAAGGCCATGAAAGCCGTACACAGGGCATAATGTGATGTCTTGTACTCCCCTTCCGAGAAATACATCATATAGAGCATATATGCCGTGAATCCGAACCCATAGCCGAACTGGTCCAGCGCCACGCAAAGGGTTATGACCCAGATCTGCGTAGGCTGGGTGATGGCCATAAACAGGTATACGGAGCAAGGCAGCGCCAAACTCAGCGCCATAGGCCACAGGGATTTGCGAAGGCCCCATCTGCCCGCCGCCAGGCCTCCCAGGATGCCTCCCAGGGTAAGCGCAATCACGCCCACGGTACCGTAGACTATTCCCACCATCTCAGTAGAAAGCCCCAGGCCTCCCACCGAAGGGCTGTCCAGCAGGAAGGGATTCAGCATCTTGACGGAAAACGCCTCCGGAAGGCGATACAACAGCATAAACACCATCGCGAACCACACCTGCTTCTTCTGGAAGAAGGTGACGAAACTGCGCCCCAACTCGCGGAATATCTCCCTGGAAGAGCGCCCCTGCTCCGGCGTTGTCTCCGCCTTCGGAGCCTTGAACGCATGCCAGAGAGCCAGACCTCCGAGCAGCAGCGCGCTGAAGGCAATGGTCAGCGTCCAGGCCAGCGGGACATTCCCGGTCTTCCTTTCAAGAAGCCCGGCGATGACCACCAGCACGCCCTGTCCGAACACGGAGGCAATGCGGTAGAAAGTGCTGCGTATTCCCACGAAGACAGACTGCGTGTGATTGTCCAGGGCTATCATATAATAGCCGTCGGCGGCTATGTCGTGCGTCGCCGAGGCCAGCGCCGTTATGTAGAATATCACCAGGGTTATGATGAACGGAGAAACGCCCACGTTCCCCCCGGCAATCTGCTGCGCCGAAGGTTTGGGAAGGGTCAGCGCCAGCAGGAAGAAGGCGGCGGCCATCAGGATCTGCATTGTAACAATCCACCAGCGCTTTGTCTTGAGGACGTCCACGAAGGGGCTCCACAGGGGTTTGATGACCCAGGGGAGATACAGCAGACTGGTATAGAGAGCCAGGTCCCCGTTGGACATTCCCATGTTCTTGAACATTATTACGGATATGTTGTTCACCAGGAAATACGGGAGGCCTTCGGCAAAGTACAGCGTCGGCACCCACAGCCAGGGATTTCTATTGTTACTCATAACGTTTCTCTATTTCGGAGCCCGGATAGTAATGGGCTAGTATCTCTTTGTAACCATAGCCTTTGGAGGCCATCACGGCGGCGCCTATCTGGCACAGGCCCACTCCGTGCCCCCAGCCCTTGCCCTCAAGCACGAAGTCCGTGCCTTCGCGGCTTATCTCGAAAGCCGAACTCTTGAGGTGGCTCTCGGACAGCCATCGGCGTATGATGAGTTCCTTTCCTATCTCCATCTTTCGCTTGGAGCCGACTACCAGAAGCCTCTTGATCCTTCCGGAGGCTCCCCTCTCGAGAGGGACCAGATCCTCGATAGTGCCGAAGTCTACTCCGGAGCGGTTCCTGACCAGTTCCGAAAGAGCCTTCTGAGTGTACCGCTGCTCCCAGCGGAAGAAATCGCGTGTCTCAAGGTCGTAGTCGTTGAGCACCTGTGACAGGATCTCGGGGTCGGAGGTGTCGCAGAACGGATCCTTGACACTCTGCAGGTAGGGGTAGTCCACATCTTCCCAGCAAGTGCTGAACAGTTCCGTGGTGCCTCCGCAGCATTTGGAGAAGCGGGCGTCGCATATCTTGCCGTCGTAGACCAGAACCTCGCCACAGGTTTCCTGCAGGGCCGTGCGGACGTTCTCTCCCACTGCCATACAAAGGCCCTGGTAGCGCTGACAATGGTCGTCGGCGCAGACGTCGAAGGCTGTGTGGTCTTCGTGGTCGAACCATTGTATATGGCGTTTGGACGAATCCACCATACCCTTGGGCCTGGCCGCCTTCGCCTTGATTTCGCGCCTGGACCTCAACTGGCTCAATACCCAGGAGCGGGAGATCACGGCGTGCGCCTTGAGGAATTCCACCTCGGCGCTGGATTTCATCTCGGAAGATATCACGCTCAGGAGGTATTCTTCAACGTCCACCTTGTTTACAGCCGTTATCTTGTCTCCTTCCACTATGAAAGACAGGATTCCGGCATAGTCCAGGTCCCGGCTTCTTTCCCAGTGGAAGTCCACCCCGATGGTCACGCCATACAGGGTAAAACTGCCGACGTTGAACTCCAGCGAGGGGTACAGCCGTCCCTGATAGCAGACACAGCCGTCCACAAGAGTCACCTGACGGCGCACGGAGCCTTTCGGCAGGCTGAATTCTATCTGGGTGCCGGACATTATGCCGACGTTGAGCAGGGGTCTGGATATAAGGTCCATAATCTACAACAGGGCCTCAAAGGCATCTTTAAAGCGTTCGTACTCGCTCAGGAAATTGGGTGTGAAGATGGATTTGTCCGACTTGCGTATCTCCTCCTGGGAGAAATACCGGCCGGCATCCACCTCGAAATTGTGAGGGTCTATATCAAACTTGCCCACGCAGGCGAAGACGCATATCAACTCTTTCTCAGTAGGGCTCTGATACTCGTAGGAATCGATGAAAACCGGGTTGAAATCGATAAAGTTCAGTTCTTCCTGAGCCTCGCGCGCCAGGGCCTCGGAAACGGATTCACCATATCCTATGTGGCCTCCCACCGCAGTGTCCCAACGCCCCGGGTAAAGTTCCTTTGAAGCAGAGCGCTTTTGCAGATAGATACGGCCTAGCCTGTCGATAATATGCAGATGCACTACAGGATGCAGCAGGAACGTGCCTTTATGGGCATAAGAGCGGGCCATCTGGCCTACCACTATACCGGAAGGTTCCACTACGGGAAGCATCTCTTCCTTGCCGACAAGGTTCTCGTCCACCATATATGAACGTGGAGCGGGTACTACCGGTGCCGGTTTGGCGGGATACAGGAGATCTATCATAGGAGGCTGTTTAACAGTTGGAGTTCTTCGGAATTGTACAACAGAGGATCCACTAACTGCGGAGCCACGCGCCCAAGGATTGCCAGCAGCGCGAAGAATAGCAGAATAAGCCCAAGTACGCACCATAGCGCAATGCGCCACGCGCGGCCCGTGCCGGCCTTTGCTTCAGGAACGGCCTCGACTGCTTCCTCGGCCGGCTTTTCAGCAACCGGCTCCGGCACGTCGTCCTCTATCTCCAGCAGGAGGCCTTCCTCTTCGTCTGCTGAGGTGAGGGTCTTAAGCGAGATGCTGGCCAGGCCGAAACCCTGGGGGTAGATGTCTATGTCTTCGTTCTGGACAAAGAAGAATATGTTCTCGTTGGTGGCTCTGAGGCGGCCCAAGCCGGGCAGGGCTATGCTTTTCTTGTCTTTAAGAACTGCTGCCAGGCGCTTGAAAAAGCCTCCCAGTATGGTTGAAGCCTCTTTCTCCGAGATTGATTTGTTCTTGGCGTATAGTTTTACCAGGGAATCGTCAGCGCTCTCTTTCTGGCGGAATGCCAGGCGAAGGTACGGCGGATTGACGGTGTAACCCCTGTCAGAAAAGGCTGCCGGCACCTCTTCCACCACGAACACCCCTACACCAGGGAGTGCTATCTCTTCTTTTCCGGGAACCAGTTCCCGTATCATCTGTGCCAGCTGACCTACGTCCATACAAGAATGTTTCCCTTTTGGGAAAGCAAAGCAAAGATAAGAAAAAAATAGCGGGAAAAATTTGCAGAAAATATAATTTATCGTACCTTTGCAATCCGCAACCCAGAGTTGCAGCAAATATTCCTCTTTAGCTCAGTTGGTTAGAGCACCTGACTGTTAATCAGGGGGTCCTAGGTTCAAGTCCTAGAAGGGGAGCAGAAAAGCACCAGCAGCAATGCCGGTGCTTTTATCTTATGATATAGAGAAACGAATAATCATATAAAACTGGCACTGCAACGCCATCGGCATTCTTACCAGGGCTCCATTTGGGAGAAGCGCCAACAACTCGTACAACCTCTGCATCTATATCTTTATCAAGGCTTTTCAATACTTTTATATCTCTTACCGAGCCATCGGTTCCTATTGTGAATTGTATCACAACACGCCCGATAATATCCGATTCAGCGACAGAATCAGGTATCTTGAACCGGCTAATAACCCATTCCGAGAAATCGTTGACGTCCCTATCATTGAATTGCGGTTTAATATCTACTTGATCAAACGGTACGGCATCTGGTTCATAGACTGAAATGGTATTTGAAACCTCTGTATTAGCCCCAGTTCTTGGGTGATAACATGCAAAACAAAAAACCAACAAAACCGGGATCACGATGAGTTTCTTCAATAGCCTTGTAAAACAATTTGTTTTTGTTATAATATTGTTATACATTTGCGATATAAAATATAACGAAATGATTGAACCATCAGTAACAAAGGTACAAACTGCCTTCCGATTAAACAAAGATTTGATTCGTCGTCTGAAGATGAAGGCGCAAAAGGAAAACAGGAGTCTCAACAACTATGTTGAGACCGTCCTGATGGACATCGCTTATAATGACCCTAACGATGAAACAATAACGGCCATTGAAGAGGCTCGTTCCGGGAAGCCGATGGAAAAACTTGACGTGGATAACTTGGAGGGATTTGTGGCGGAATTGTAATATGTGGGAAATTGTCTATTCTACAAGGTTTAAGAAGGACTTGAAGCGATATAAGGGGCAACCTGATAGAATAAAAGCTCTCAAGGCCGTGCTTCAGCAACTTCGGGATAATGGCAAAGTTGACGCATCCTATAAGCCACACAGACTCAGCGGTGAATACAATGATTGTATGGAATGCCACGTCCAGAACGATTTCCTTTTAATCTGGATTGATGAATCCCTGCACCAGATTAAACTGGTCAGATTAGGTTCACATCCGGACCTCTTTAAATAATGGCTTAAGCCACTCCCGATTCTCGTCAATAAACTTGACAACTATGAGAAAATCCCGCCACAGGTTCAATATTTCGTTGTTTTCGGGAGCAAAAAAGCACCGACAGAAATGCCGGTGCTTTTTTGTGTCTTACTGGATGTTCTTGCGCTGGTACATCCAACCGGGCATTTTGCCTACTCCCGGATCTGAGCCTGTGAACATCCTGCCTGCTTCCTGATCTCCCTTGAGCCACCACTTGAGCCAGGCTGTGGCAACCTTTGCGTAGTCACCTCCATTGGGCTGCATATAAGTACCTCCGTGTCCTATGCCGTCAAGGCTGCAGAGGAATGCGGGCATAGTGCCTGACATACGCTTGAAGTCGTCATTTCCATTCTCCCAGGCAATATCGGTGGAGCCTCCAAGGATCCAGATGACGGATTTCTGTTTCATGGAATTGAGGCTGGCTTTGTCCTCACTCTCGTCGCCTCCGAAGTAGCCGCTGTTCATTACCATTATTGTCTTGATGCGCGCATCATCTGACATATGGAGAGCCTGCAGGCCTCCGCAGGACATTCCGGCCGCGGCTATGTTGTTTAAATCGAGTTTGCCATAATAGGGACTGTTCTTGTCGGAATTCTGGGCTATAGCCCACTCCAGAGCCAGTTTGAGGCCTTCCGGGTCGCCCATCGACATTCCTGCTCCTCCCATCTGAGGCATACCTCCTGGCATTCCGCCGCCCATCTGGGGCCTAGGGGCGCCCTGGCCGCCCTGAGGAGGACCCTGGGGACGCTGGCCTCCGCCCATCTGCGGTCTGGGACCGGGCGCGGCCCCGGTCTGGCCGGGACGCGGACCTTCCAACTGCTGATAGTTGCTGGGGCCTATGGCCACTATCAGGAAGCCCTGTGATGCCACTTCATTCAGGAAATTGACGTGGCCGCTGGGAGAATTGGCGCAGCCGCCGTTACCCCATACGAGTACCGGAAGCAGATTGCCTTCTCCGAACATACTGATGTCCTGAGGACGGAAAATGGTGTGTGTCGCCAGAGTCCCTTCTTCCATCATAATGGCTTTGTAGGGGCCAGAACCGCCATCCTCCAGGATTCTTGATTTCTGGGCTTTTGCCGGCATTGCAACCAAAGCCAGTACAACTGTGGCTGCTAAAAACAAACTCTTTCTCATAGTGTTATTGTCATTAAGTGATTATCTCTATCTGGAAAGGAAACTTGGTGTTACGGTATACATGAGCCAGACCCAGTTAAGGTTCCGTTTCTCGTCGCTGCGCTTCAGTATGGCCATGGTCTCGGTGCCCCGCATATATGAATAGCCGAAACTCAGCTTGGAGTTGTTGCTCAGCGGATAGGCAGCGGTGATCTCCACCTCGTGGCCAAGAGGCCTTTCTGCATTCTGGAGCTTGGTGGCTGTCGCAAAGAAGTGATAGGCAGCGTCAACGGTTAATTTCTCTTTCGGTTTCCAGCTTATTCCTGCATATAAGTTCTGCAAGCCGGGAGTGAATCCGCCGTAATAGGTGGTCACATAAAAGAAATCCATCGCACCGTAGAATTTGTGGTGAGAGCCGTTGATGGAACTGAATCCGTGGATGGAATCATGGTGTATCATTCCGATCTGTCCCTGGGGTGGAGTCGCAAAATACTCGTCTCCGCTCAGGTAGTCGTAACCGCCGTTAAGGGAGAAATGGGACGATGCCGACCAGACCACTTTGCCGCTGGCCATCCATGCCTTTATGGGAATGCCGTTCTCGTCCTTTCCCATCTGACGGTAGTAGGCCGCCTCCGCTGTCACCTTGTCAGGGGTGAAGGAGACATATGTTCCAGCCATCTGCTGCTGATAGACTTTTTCGTCCCAGCCTTTCTGACCGCCCTGCATACCGATATTCGCAAATATTGCGGAAACGCCCAGGTTGGCGCGCTTGAAATCATAGTGGTACCAGAGGGCCTCCATTGCCTTGTACGGCTGAAGGCCACCGGTAAAATAGGTTCCGCCGCTCATATTGGAGGCGTTCTGGTTATATGATGCGAAAATGTGGATCTTGTGTCCGCCGCCCTCGTAGCCGAACTTGAGCGCGTCGTGAGACTTTGCAGTCATTGCCCAGTCGTCGGAGCCGAAGACGCGCTGGTCGTCATATGACAGGTTCTGGCGGCCGAGCCTGAAAAAGAAACCTTTGGCAGAAGTCATCTGGACCCAGGCCTCGTACACGTTGAAAAAGCCTCCCTCTGAACTGCCCCAGGTTCCGCTGTGCTGAGCCGTAAGTTTGGTGGAGAATCCGGCTTTGGTATAATCCAGCCCTATCATTGTGCGCTCCAGGATAAAGGCCGCGAAGTCCTGGACTCCTTGGTCCTCAACCGGCAGTCCGCCGTCCCTGATCTCGCCTCGGGTGAGAAAGTCGGCATTCACGTTCAACTTCCCGTCCTGCGCCCAAAGCACAGGAGCCAAAGCTAAAAGTGATAGAACTGCCAGAAACTTCCTCATCCGGATTACATTATGCGTGCAATACAAATTTAAGAATTATTCAACTTTTTGTATATTTGAATGATATAAATGAGAGTAACTCCTATGAAAAGAAGAAAATTCCTCCGGATTGCAGCCATGACGCCCATCGCCGCGGCTATGCTGAGCCCCCTTGATCTGGCCAAGGCCCAGATTCCTCCAGGAAGACCGCCGCAGGGCGCGCCCCAGGGAGGCTTCCCGCCAATGAACCCGGGGCCCTCTGAGTATGTCCCCACCGGGCCCGGCATCAAAGTGCGTTTCATGGGTACCGGCGGCGCCGACTGGCGCGGACAGCCTATCAACGGAGAATACAGGAGGAATGCCAGCATACTGGTGGACGGCAAGGTAATCTTCGACCTTACCAATACCGCATTGGACATGATTCCGGCAGGAAGCCGTCCCCAGGTGATTTTCTACACTCATTCACATAACGACCACTACGTCCCGGAAGCTGCCCTGGAAGCAGGGATCAAACGCGTTTACCTGGGCGAGACCTGGCTTGACAGGGCTGTGGACGATTTCAGGAAAGCCTCCGATAAGACAGGAAAGCCGGTTCCGGAGATAATCCCTCTCAAAGAAGGACAGTCCGTGACCGTGGAAGGTTTGACAGTAACGGCCCTCCCCGCCAATCACGCTTCCAACTTCGTCGAGGAACAGACTCTCATCTATCTCATTGAGAAGGATTCGGCCAGACTTCTGTACGCTACTGACACCGGCGGCCTGACCGCAAGGGCTCTCGGATTCGCAGGCGTGGGACAGTTCTCAAGGGAACGCAAGTTCCTCACAGGAATAATAATGGAGGCCACGATGGATGCCGACTATGCTCCTGACCAGAGGATTTTCTCCCATTCGGACGTAGATTTGGTGAGCACCACGGTTAAGGTCCTTTCCGAAGGCCGTAAGTACCTGCCCGTAGAAGGACAGAAAGTGTATATCACCCACCTCGGCAGGACCTACCCGCCTCAGGCGCAGATAGACCCGACCCTTCCGGCTCCGCTCAGCGCCGCCTACGACGGCCTTGAAGTCCTCTTCCCATAACCAGAACGAATGATGAAAAAACCATTAGCCACCATTCTTGTAACTTTGACCCTGCCGTTTGCGGCAAACGCCCAGATTCTGCCGAGCGCCAATCCTCAGGCTGACTCTGTCGCATTCGCCCGCGTCCGGGAGCGGATGGACTCCATCCGCCAGTATCGTCCCACAGTGGGACTCGTCCTGGCAGGAGGAGGCGCCCGCGGTCTCGCCCACCTTGGCGTAATCAAGTATATGGAAGAACTCGGAATCCCCGTGGATGTCATCACAGGCACCAGTATGGGCGGCCTGGTGGGCGGCCTTTATGCCCTTGGTTACAGGCACGACCAGTTAGACTCCCTTGTGCGCAGCATAGAATGGCCTATTATGATGTCTGACGACATCCCTAACGACTACATCTCATACAAACTGCGCAAATACCGCGACAAGTTCGTCATCCGCATCCCTTTCCACTATGACAACGAAGACCTGACCAGGCGTTTACGGCAAGAGCAGATTGCGGACAGGTTTGCAGAGTCCGCAGGCTTCGACTCGGACGACATGCTTAAGGAATCCCTGAACAAGATGGGGTTCGGAATGCCTGACGGATACCTTTATGGCCTGAATGTCCGGAATATGCTCAGTTCCATCAGCGTGGGATACCAGGACAGCATCAGTTTTGCCAACCTGCCCATACCTTATGCCAATGTGGCCACTGAAATGTACACTATGACCCCGAAGTACTGGACTAGCGGCAATATCAACACCGCGATGCGCTCCACCATGGCCATTCCTTTTTACTTCAGGGCAGTCAGAGGCAACGGAGAGATTCTGCTGGACGGCGGAATGCGCAACAACTATCCTGTGGACCTTGCCAAAGAAATGGGTGCGGACATAGTGATAGGCTCCGATATGGCAATACACAGGGAGATAGATGAACTCAACTCCCCCGTAGATTTTCTGCTCCAGACAATAACCCTGCTGGCTTCCGGTACTGCAGGGCCTGCAATGGAGATGCTGGACCTTGGCGTCCATCACGAACTGCCGGGCTACAACATGCTGTCTTTTGACGATGCGAGCGTAGACGACATAATCAACCAGGGATACAAGAACGCCCTTGACCACAAGGAGATGTTCGAAGCCATAGCGGAAGTGGTGGCAGGCAAGCCGGAACCGCCTGTCTTCCATCACAAGCCAGCAGTAAACCTGGCTCAGCAAAAGGTACGGATAAGCGATATCAAGTTTACTGGCATTTCAGAAGATGAATGGGACAAGATACTGCTTAAGGAAGATCTCCCTAAAGACGACCTGTTCAACAAGTCCGTCATAGAAAAAATGCTCAACAGGATTTACGGAACCAATGCTTTCGAATCCGTAACATACCACCTTGAAGGACAGGACGAGCCTTATGTGCTGGTTTTCGACTGCCAGAAAGGACAGGTAAACGATTCTGCCCTGGGCATCCGTGCAGATACTGACGAGACTGTGGCGGTAATCATGCACCTTGGCCTTGGCACCAGACGCCTTTCCGGCCCCAGACTCACTGCAGACCTCAAACTCGGCACCAATCCGTCATTAACCGTAGAAGGAATACTCAAGTCACGCATCGGGCTTCCGTCAGTGGGCCTTACTTTCCGGAACCGACTGCTAAACAGTTCATCCGGATGGCAGTCAGATGAAGAGGACAGGCTTTTCTCCTCTGCCATAGACCTGTTCGTGGAAGATTCCAGGATGCTTTATGGATCTATGAGAGCAGGTCTGACCGCAGAAATGGATCCTTACGAGCGCTATCTGGCTTACGATAGTCTATGGAGCGGGTGGGATTGGAAGAGCTACTGGCTCTCCGCCTTCGCGACCTTTAAGTTGGACACCTTCGACGACGGTTATTTCCCTACAAGGGGCCTCAGGATGTCTCTTGACGGCCGTTATGTTTTCAAGGGGTATTCCATAGACCTGGATGAGAACGCATATTACCACGATGACGAGGCCATTGTCACCGAGGGTGGAATAGTACCTACCTATTGGTCTACTGCCGCAACTGTAGAAGCGGCTTTTACGCTTTGGAAAAATTTCACGATCCAACCATCATTCAGGGCAGGCTGGTACCTGACAAAGGGGTTCTACAAGAATTATGATACCGCTCCTCAACCCAGTCTTCTGATGAACCCCAAGCACGTAGTGACCTATGGCGGCTTTATTCCCAACCGCTATACTGAGCGTCAATTGACTTTCTTCGGATTCCCTTCAGCCTACAGGGAGGCTCTTCCTATAAGTGCAATAGCTCAACTCGATCTGAGATACCGTTTTCTGAGAAAGAACTTCGTCACCCTCAGGGGCGGCTTTATACTGGAGTCTTTCCATCTTAGCGACCTTAAAAACTGCTATCCAGTCATAGCCGTCGGAGCTGAATACTCCCGCCAGACAATGGTAGGCCCGTTCAGACTGGCAGTCCAATGGAACAACATATACGAACTCAACATTTATTCCTCCATCGGCTTTGATTTCTAATGTCACGTATGATTAAGATTAGACACCTCCTTTCCTTGACAGCATGTCTGGCGCTACTGTTATCAGGCGCTCGGCAAGTATTTGCCCAGAACCCGGAAATCGACCAGAAGGAGACTCTTTCCACCTTGTTGGAAGAGTTGAAGACTTCCCACGCAGAAGCCCTGCAATCCGATTCCTTGATGGTAGACTACCGGGAATACAGGGAAGAAATGGCCGAGTTGGTAAAAGCAGCAGACGAACTGTCCCTGAAACTATATTCCCAGAGCCCGGAGTTTTCTTTCGACATGGCCTTCGCCCTGGAAGACATTTCCAAGATGTCCCAGACTTTCCGCGACAAGGCAGGCGTATCCGACAATCTGATGAGCGCCTCAAAAGCCGGTCTAAGGCGTTATTCTCTGTTGGGAGAGACATTGAGGGATATGGCACCTGAACAACCCTCAGACTCTCTTGCCCTGGCAGATAACCCGCTGGGCGCCCTTATAGACAGCTGCCTCTATTATACTGACGCCTTGACTGGGATGTATCAGAAATCCGTGGAAACTGCAATTCAGGACAGCCTTCTGTATTCAAATACGGACAGACGCCTGCAGCAGGCTTATGAATATGCCCAGGCTAATTACGACGACAGCCAGAAGAGCATGTTCATAGGCGAGAATGCAAACTTCGTCTACATCATCAGGAACTGGAAATCATTTATCCAGAAAGTAAAGGAGGATATGCACAACCGCTATGCCTCCCTGTCTGCCGGCAAGGGAAAAGACGGAGAGGGATCGTCACTGCCCGGAGAACGCACTTGGGACGGATCATACATCCTGGCTTACTCCGTCGTGATGCTGACGCTGCTCCTGCTGGCTTTCATAATTGCCGCTCTTCTGAGTCTCCTGGCTTTCAGGTTCATAAAGAACGAGCGGATCAAGGCATACAGGCCCATCCTCACCGCCATCCTGGCCATCGTTCTGTATGTGCTGTTCCTGCTGCTCATGAAGCCTGCAGTAGACAACCAGTACTGGAGAATGTCATATGAACTGCTCTCTCAGTTCTCCTGGCTGACCCTGGCCATATTTATCTCGCTTCTCATCCGCATAGACAGGTCTCAGGCAAAGGCTTCCAGGAACATATACCTCCCTACCCTGCTGTTTGCTTTCCTGAGCATACTTATGAGGGCCATCTACCTTCCCGCAAGCGTTGTTCCGCTTCTGCTGCCTCCGGCCCTGCTGCTGTTCATAATCTGGCAGTCCGCGCTGAACATCCGGTACAGGAAGGAAGTCACCGTCACGGACAGGAGGTATACCTGGGCTTCGGTAGGAGTGATGGCCGCCACTCTGTTCTGCTCCCTTGCCGGTTACTCCATGGTGGGAGTGCTGATACTCACGTTCTGGACTTTCCAGCTGGCCCTGCTTCATACCATTACGACAATCTATTACCTGATGAAGCGGTACTATGACGTACGTGTTGCAAAGAAGAAAGTCCAGTATCATCAGGAGAATCCCATGCTCCCCCTCAATGACAAGGATGCATTCACAGAGGTCACCTGGTTCTACGACCTTATCAGGATGGTGGTTCTCCCGCTTACCATAATATGGTCAATACCTGCAAGCATACATCTGACAACCAGGGTATACAGGATTACCTCTGCTGGCGAGTCACTCTTCCTGCAGCCGCTGTTCAAACAGGAAGGGTTCCATTACCTGACCCTCCAGAACATCTTCTTGATTCTTGCTATATTCTTCATCTTCAGGTATCTGATTTACTTGTGCAAGGGCTTGTTCAGGATAAACAAGCTGCGCAGCATAATAGAGAGTGACAACAGGGGTACACCTCTGAAAGAGAATGACGTGAACCTGAGCCTCCCCAACACCATCTTCTCGGTGATAGGCTGGCTGCTGTTTTTCATCATCGTTTTCGCCATCCTCCACGTTCCTACGTCCGCCCTTACCATTATATCCACCGGTCTTGCCGCCGGTCTGGGTTTCGCCATGAAAGATACCATCAACAACTTCTTCTACGGAATACAGCTGATGGCAGGCCGCATACGCGTAGGTGACAAGATTTCCTGCGACGGAGTACGCGGAATAGTTCAGCGCGTCAGTTACCTGACCACCCAGATAGAAGAGGAAGACGGCTCAGTCATAGCATTCACCAACACAGACCTCTTCACAAAGAAATTCAAGAACCTAAACACCGGCAAGAATTACGAACTGCTCAAGATTCCTGTCAGCGTAAGTTACGGCACTGACCTGGAACTCGCGCGGAATGTTATCCTTGAAGCACTTGAGCCTCTAAGGAAAAAAGACAAGTTCGGAAGGGACATAGTCGATCCCAATTTCGGAGTGGACATACGTCTTGACCACTTCGGCGACAGTGCCGTGAACCTTTTCGTAGTCCTCTACTCTACCGTAGAAACCCACTACACTTTCCCGGCCCGCGCCCTGGAAGCCATATACAATGCATTCACCCGGAACGGCATCAAGATTCCTTTCAACCAGCACGACATTTACATCAAATCTAAATAACCTCATTATGAAAAAAATCTTCTGTATCGCATTCTGCCTCCTGGCAGCCATTGCCAACGCACAGGTGAAGGAGGACTTTGTTCCCGCTCCCAACGCTCAGCAGGGCAAACAGTATCCTCAGGTAAACTCTGAAAGGCGCGTTCGCGTAAAAGTAAGCGCACCTGACGCCAAATATGTCCAGCTGGATATCGGCGGCGTAAAATACGACCTCCGCAAAGATGCGGACGGATCCTGGATCGGAGAGTCCGAACCTCAGGACGAGGGATTCCACTACTATCAGCTTAACATAGACGGAGCCAACGTTCCGGATCCTTCAAGCCTCTATTACTACGGCGCAAGCCGCTGGGGCAGCGGAATAGACGTCCCCGCAGCAGACGAAGACTTCTATGCAGTCAAGAACGTCCCTCAGGGCGAAATCCGCGAGATCTACTACTGGTCTGAACTGAGCCAGTCTATGCGTCACACCTTCGTATACGTTCCTGCCGAGTACGACAAGAACCCCACCAAGAGATACCCCGTGCTTTATCTCCAGCACGGAGGCGGCGAGAACGAGTACGGCTGGCCTCAGCAGGGAAAGACCGCTCAGATTATGGACAACCTCATCGCCGCAGGCAAGGCTGTTCCTTTCATCATAGTAATGGAAAACGGTTCCGTAACTATGCCTCGCCCGGCCGGAGCTCCCGCCGGAGCCCCTCAGGGACAGCGTCCCGCCGCTCCGCAGGGACAGGGAGGCCGTCCTCAGGGCGGACGCCCGGCTGGCGGAATGATGGGCGGCTTCGACTTTGCCGGAGCATTCGGCAACGTACTTGTCAATGAGACCATCCCTATGATAGACGCCAGGTTCAGGACCATCCCTGACAGCGCCCACCGCGCTATGGCAGGCCTTTCCATGGGAGGAATGCAGACCAAGTCAATCTGCCTCGCACATCCAGACGTATTCTCCAACATCGGAATCTTCAGCGGCGGAACCATCACCGTATCCGACGCCGACAGCACCCCCGGTTTCAGGGCTACCAACAAAGTGGTGTTCGTAAGTTTCGGAAGCCGCGAGCTGGAGAACAGGGTGGCCGGTTTCGGTGACGGAACCGACCCTATCCAGGAAACTCAGGAACTTAAGGCATCCGGAGCCAACGCTCATTACTACATCTCACCCGGAACAGCTCATGAGTGGCTGAGCTGGAGGCGTGCGCTTTACAACTTCGCACAGCTTCTTTTCAAATAGGAACCTGAAATGAGAATTATCTCAAAATCTGCAATTGTTGCAGCCGCCGCGGCCTTGTTTGCGCTGTCCGGCTGCAACAATTCCAATAAGACATTAAAGACGGAGACCTTCACTTTCGACGACTCCGCCAAATACACCGACGTATCCGTCAACGTAGAACTCCCGACCTCGGTCAAGGGTGTCTCCGGCGTCATCCGCAAGGGCCTCATAGAGATAATGGACTCCCAGCTTGCCTTCATAGGCTCTTATGAAGGAGAGAGGCTGTTCGAGCCTTATGACGGAAATCCGGATGACAACGCCGCCGTCGTGGACTACTATCGCCGCAAGGCCATAGAAGTGATGGATGCAAACGCCGCTGAAGACTATGAGAACCGCGCTTCCTACATAATGGAAGACGAAGACCTCTCCGAAGAGCAGAAAAAGGATATCCTGGCAGACACTCCCCGCTGGGAGTACGACTTCAACCTGGAAAAGCAATACGAGACTGACCGCTTTGTCGTTTTCAACTCCACCGACTATGTCTATCTCGGCGGCGCGCACGGAGGCGTCATCGGCCAGGGTTCCCCTACTTTCGACAAGAAAGACGGCCACCGCGTAGAGCAGTTCATAAAGGGCGACGCCCTTGTTCCGATGCAGAGCCTCTTGGTTGCAGGGCTGGTTGATTACCTGTCAGATGACGAAGGTTCTGTCAGCGCCGAAAACTTACGCGACTACCTCTTCCTGGACGACGAGACCATCCCCTTCCCGGTATGGACGCCCCACCCCACCGAAGAAGGTCTCTGCTTTGTCTACCAACAGTACGAAATTGCCGCTTATGCTATGGGAATGCCTTCATTCATAATCCCTTACGACGCCCTCAAGCCGTATCTGACACCCGAGGCCGCCGACTTGTTGAATATTAAATAGACTCGATAAAACCTATGAAAAGAACTATCCTTTGCGCAGCGTTCAGCGTCATCTGCGTTGCATCGTTCGCCTGCACCAACCTCATTGTGGGCAAGAAAGCTTCCGTCGACGGGAGCGTGATATGCACCTACAACTGCGACGGATTCGGATTTGCATCGCCGTTGTCATACTCCCCTGCCGGAAGGCACGCCCCAGGCGAGATGGTCGCCCTTAGAGGAATGGGCCCGGGCGGCGGAGAAGCCCGGCTGATCCCGCAGGTGGAGTACACCTATGGCGTGGCCGGTCTTATGAATGACCACCAGGTATCCATCGTGGAGACCACCTGGGACGGACGTGAAGAACTGGTAAACCGCGACGGATGGTTCGACTACTTCACCCTGATGGACATCACCCTTCAGAGGGCGGCCACCGCACGCGAGGCTATCGCAGTGATAGACCATCTGGTTCAGGAATACGGATACAACTCTACCGGCGAGAACCTCACCATCTGTGACAAGAACGAAGCCTGGATTATGGAGATCATAGGCAAGGGCCCGGGCAACAAAGGCGCCGTGTGGGTAGCCGTAAAACTCCCCGACGACTGCATCACCGCCTGGGCAAACTCCAGCCGCATCCGCAAATTCCCCCAGGCCAAGAAGATAGACAAGAAACTCGGTTTCTACGTAGCCGAAGACTGTATGTACAGCGCCGAATGCATCTCTTTCGCCAAGGAAAAGGGCTACTACAGCGGCCCCGATGCCGATTTCAGTTGGCGCGAGGCCTACGGTCCCCTGGATTTCAGCGCCATCCGCTACTGCGAGGCCCGCGTATGGAGTTTCTACCGCCATCACTACGATACCGCGGAGATGGACAAATACCTCCCCTACCTTTATGGCGACACCAGCGAATACGATGCCCTTCCCCTTTGGATCAAGCCCGACACCAAACTCTCAGTCCGTGACATCATGAGCGACATGCGCGACCACTACGAAGGTACAGCGCTGGATATGACCGCCGACCTGAGCGCAGGCCCCTGGGCATCCCCTTACCGCAGCCAGCCAATCAACTTCGAGTCCAGCGACGGCACCAAGATGTTCCGCGAAAGGCCTATAGGATGCCAGCAGAGCGGAATGACCATGGTCTGCCATATGCGCGACTGGCTCCCGGACGTCCTCGGCGGAATAACATACTTCAACATGGACGACGCCTCAATGGTTGCCTACGTTCCCGTCTACTGCGGCATAAACCGTGTTCCGGAGCCTTTCCGCCGCGAGAACAACAGTATGCAGGAGTTCAGTTTCGAAAGTGCTTTCTGGATGAACAACTTCGTGTCCAATATGGTATATCCGCGCTACAGCGCAATGATAGGAGACCTTAAGGAAGCCCAGAAAGAGCTTGAAGACTTCTATGCCGAAGACCAGAAAGCGGTGGAGGAACGTGCCGCCACAATGCAGGCAGGCGACCTTGTATCTTACCTTACGGGCAAGACAGAGAGCTATACCGATATGATGATGGATCGTTGGGAAAAGCTTTACAAACTGCTGATTGTCAAGTATAATGACCAGACAATAGCCCGAGGCATGGGAGACCAGCCCAAATACTCCCCTATATTCATTGATGCGGTAAAGGCCCAGACTGGCAGCCGCTATGTAAAACCAGACCAGAATTAAAAGCGATTAAAGATGAAAAGACTTCTAACCATATTGGGAACAGCACTGGCAAGCATTGCCGCATTGGCCCAGAACCCCATCACCTCAGTGATGTACACGCCGGATCCGGCGCCGTACGTCCACGACGGCAAACTCTATATGTTCGTAGACCACGACGAGGACGACGCCACCAACTACAAGATGAAGGACTGGGTGCTTTTCAGCACCGAGGACATGGTCAACTGGACCTACCTGGGCACCCCTATGTCCACCGCCACCTTCGAATGGGCCTTGCAGGGCAACCGCGCCTGGGCGTCCCAGGCCGTAGAGCGCAACGGCAAGTGGTATTGGTACTGCTGCTGCATGGCCCGCGGCTATGGCGAATGCCTTGCCGTGGCCGTTGCAGACAATCCCCAGGGACCGTGGGTTGACGCTATCGGAGGCCCGCTGGCATATGGCAACGGATTCATCGACCCCACCGTCTGGATTGACGATGACGGCTCCGCCTGGCTGTTCTGGGGCCTTCAGGGCTTCTTCTACGGGCAGCTGAACGACGATATGATATCGTTCAAGGACGGATACAAGGAAGTCCCGGGGTATTCCGATCCCGAGGCTTTCGGACCCTTCGTCCCCAGAACCAAGTGGTCATTGGGAAGGGTCGTTGACATGACCTCATATGAAGAGGGTCCTTGGGTTTGCAAGCGTAATGGCATCTATTACGCCATCTACCCTGCTGGAGGCATCCCGGAGTTCATGTCGTACTCCACCGCCCCCACCATAAACGGCCCCTGGAAATATGGCGGCCAGATAATGGACCGCATCCCCAAGAGCATAACCATCCACGGCGGATACGTAAACTACAAGGGGCACGACTATATGTTCTACCACACCGCTTCCCTGCCTAACGGTGGCAGCTACCATAGAAGCGCCGCGGTGGAGGAGTTCAAGTTCAACCCCGACGGCTCCATACCCTTCATCCCCGCCACTAAAGAAGGACCCGACCCCATCGGAACCATCAACCCGTACGTGACGGTGGAGGCCGAGACGATGGCCGAAAGCTACGGCGTCAAGGTAGACCGCCTGCCCGGCACCCGCCACTACGTAACCTCCATCCACAACGGAGACTGGATCAGGGTGCGCGAGGTGGATTTCGGCGACGAGGAGCCCACTATGGCCGTAATAGAAATGCTCAATTTCAAGAACCCCGGCAGCATCCAGTTCTACATAGACCAGATGGAGGACGGCCGCCCCATTGCAACCGTCCCCGTGAACAATGACAACATGATGATCACTGCTCCGGTACGCGGAGAAGGAATAACCGGAGTGCACGACGTCTACCTGCTTTTCAGCGGAGGCGATGAGGAACTCTTCGACCTGGACTGGTGGAAGTTCAACAGCCACGTGAACCTGCCTCTCATCCAGACCAAGTATACAGCCGACCCGGCGCCTATGGTATATGACGGAAAGGTATTCCTTTACACCACCCACGACGAGGACTACGCCAACGGCTTTGCGATGAAGGACTGGCTGCTCTATACCTCGGAGGATATGGTCAACTGGCAGGACCACGGTGCAGTGGCTTCCCTGAAGGATTTCAGATGGTATGACGGAGACAACGGAGCCTGGGCCCTGCAGGTTGTGGAGAGGAACGGCCAGTTCTATATGTACTGTCCCATCCACGGTCACGGAATCGGTGTCCTGGTTGCTGACTCCCCGTACGGTCCGTTCGTGGATCCTCTCGGAGAGCCGCTGGTATGGCAGAAGGAGCACTGGGAAGACATAGACCCCACCGTCTGGATCGACGACGACGGCCAGGCATATATGTACTGGGGCAACCCCAACGTCTACTGGGCAAAACTCAACGACGACATGATCTCTCTCGACGGCGAGATTCACAAACTGGACTACAAGATAGACTACTACCAGGAAGGCCCGTGGTTCTATAAGCGTAACGGCAAGTACTACCTGGCGTTCGCGTCCACCTGCTGCCCCGAGGGAATAGGCTACGCGATGAGTGACAGCCCTACCGGTCCCTGGAAGTCAATGGGGCACATAATGGACCGCACCTGGCGCACGAGGGGCAACCATCCCGGCATCATCGACTACAAGGGCAAGTCCTACGTATTCGGCCTCAACTATGAGGTGATGCACCTGGAGACCTTCCGCCACCACGAGAGACGCAGCGTTTCCGCCGCCGAGATGCACTACAACCCTGACGGAAGCATACAGAAGGTACCTTACTGGCAGGACAACGTCCTGGAGCAGATACAGCCGTTCAATCCTTTCCGCAAGGTGGAAGCCGAGACTATGTCCTGGGGCTACGGCCTCAAGACGCAGAAAGGCGGCAGGGTCATAGTGGTGACCGACATAGACCCGGGCGAGCACCTGAAGGTATCCGGCGTGGATTTCAAGAGAGGCGCAAAGACCCTTCAGATGAACGTCAGCGCCATAAAGTCTTCTGTCGTGGAAATAAGGCTGGATTCAGAGAAAGGCCAGGTTATAGGCACTATGAACATAAAGCCTACAGACGGCTACAAGACATTGAGCTGCAGCCTCAAGGGCGCCTCCGGCGTTCACGACCTGTTCTTTGTCTTCCAGGACGACGGCTTCACCTGGGACTGGTGGCAGATGAAATAGGACTTCAGTAATGAAATATACCTTCGATTACGTATCCCCTGAATTAAGGTCCCTGATAGAACCGGCAACCCGGGAACCGCACTATTTCCAGGGTGAATTGTCATACAAGGAATATGACAATTCATATGTAGCCCCATTCTACTCCTGGAGTGAAAGTGTCGGATGCGCCCTGGACAGTCTAGGCAATGACATAGACAACTGTTTGTCCGAGTGTCTGACCAACGGGCGGTGTTATGATATCCGGGAGGCAGAGACGGAGCACAAGACCGTTATCTTCCTGGGGTACCTTATCAGCGTCTACGGCCACGCCTACATCGATAATCTGCGTTCGTTGTGGTTCCTGGATACGGATGACTGCAAGAGATTCCTTGAAGAGGGAGCGGAGTTGGTTTATGTCGCAGAGAATAACAATCCTTTCTCGGACCTGTATGTCAAGATCTTCCAAATGGCCGGTTTCGACATACGGAAAGCAAGGCTTGTAGACCACCTTGTAAAGTTTGACAAGGTGATCATCCCTGACAGCAGCATCATCTCCTCCAAGTATGGCCGTTTATATTGCGATGCCTACATTAAAACCCTGGACAGGGTCAAGTCTTACATATCGGGAATAAATGGTTATCCTGTATACGAAAAGATTTATTTCACCCGGTCAAAGTTTCCTATGAACAGGGAGTCCGGGGAAGAAACCATAGAAAAGTATTTCAGACACGCAGGCTATACGATAATATCTCCCGAGCAGTATCCTCTTGACGCCCAGCTCCAGATGGTCAGTTCCTGCTCCTGCTTTGCCTCTACAGAAGGATCCATCGCACACATCTCTCTGTTCTGCAAGCCCGGAACCAAGGTCACAATAATTAACAAGGCCAATTACCTCAACATACATCAGGTGATGGTCAATGAACTGGCCGACCTGGACGTAACATACGTCCAGTCTCACCTTTCTTCAATGACAAATAAAGAATGCCGGTGGCTGGGACCTTTCTACTTGTACCCGACACGGTATTTGAAAAAGTATTTCGGATTTACCTTGCCTTGCCTTCCATACTGGTTGAGGACGGACTATTTGCGTTACTATTTCGGCAACAATCCAAGGACAAGGCTCCTGAAGAAGATCTACCGCAGTTTAACAAAAAAGAGGATGGCGTAAAAGCCATCCTCTTTTTTATGGTCAGGTATATGTGATTACATAGCCTGGGCTACCGCTACGGCAACGGCTACTGTTGCGCCTACCATAGGGTTGTTGCCCATTCCGAGGAATCCCATCATCTCTACGTGTGCAGGAACTGAAGAAGAGCCTGCGAACTGGGCGTCGGAGTGCATACGGCCCATTGTGTCGGTCATACCGTAAGAGGCGGGGCCTGCGGCCATGTTGTCCGGGTGCAGGGTACGTCCGGTACCGCCGCCTGAAGCAACTGAGAAGTACTTCTTGCCCTGGAGGACACACTCCTTCTTGTATGTTCCGGCTACAGGATGCTGGAAACGGGTAGGGTTGGTGGAGTTTCCGGTAATGGAAACGTCTACGCCTTCCATATGCATGATTGCAACACCCTCGCGAACGTCGTCTGCGCCATAGCAGCGTACTCCGCCGCGAACGCCCTCTGAGTACTTGGTCTCGGAGATGATGTTCACTTTTCCGGTGAAGTAGTCGAACTCTGTCTGTACATAGGTGAATCCGTTGATGCGGGAAATGATCTTGGCAGCGTCCTTTCCAAGTCCGTTGAGGATCACGCGGAGAGGCTTCTGGCGTACCTTGTTTGCCATCTCGGCAATCTTGATTGCGCCTTCAGCTGCTGCGTAGGACTCGTGTCCTGCGAGGAAAGCGAAGCAGGAAGTCTCCTCACGGAGAAGACGGGCTGCGAGGTTTCCGTGTCCGAGACCAACCTTGCGGTCATCTGCTACGGATCCGGGGATGCAGAAAGCCTGGAGGCCTTCGCCGATAGCCTCGGCTGCCTCAGCTGCGTTCTTTACACCCTTCTTGATAGCGATTGCTGCACCTACTACATAAGCCCACTTTGCATTCTCAAAGCAGATTTTC
>JAGCVB010000137.1 GCA_017962585.1 Bacteroidales bacterium | reverse complement strand
TTATTTGCAACAACTTACTTCCTGTAAGCGGCAAATTCTATGTCTTTCTTTGCCCTCTCGGCAAGTTCTGCATTTGCATTTGCCTTGGCAAGATTGCTGTTCATCTCGCCTACGTCACCCTTGCGGGCTGCGATGATGGCCTTGAGGTACTGAACCTTGGGATCCTGGCACATTGCCCTTTCCTGAGCCTTGTCAAGCTGGTTGGTGAGGATGTATGCAAGAACTGAGTTGTGGCAGCATCCCGGAGCGTTTGCGAGCTCCTGGGCAGCCTTTGCATAGTTGCCGTTGAGAATGTCGATAATACCCATGTTGGCGTTGGCGGCCTCTGTTCCGGCCTGGCCGAAGCAGCGTGCGGCCTCTGCATAGTCACCTCTGCGGAGGGCGATGACGCCGGTAGCGTTCTGGAGTTCTCCGTCCTGAGCCTTAACCTTTGCGAACTCGCGTGCGGCCCTTGTGACGTCTCCGGACTCGAGGTACGCTACGCCAAGGTTGTACTGGGCCCTGTCGCTGTCATAGCGGTTGATGGCCTGGTTGTAGATCTGAACCTTCTTTGCAGGGTCGTCAACGAGGGAGGCGACGTGCAGGAGGGCTTCCTCGTCAAGGACGTTGATGTTGTCGTTTACGAGGGCTGTGAGCTCTTCCGGAGTGTAGTTCTTGTACTCTACGTTGGCGATGAACCTTGCGCGGCGGAGTTCAGGAAGAACCTCTCCCTTGAGTTCCTGGTAGATCTCAGACATGTTCTTGATCTCGCTCTCGCGTACTGCAGGGTCGCTGTACATTGAGAGGACGCGGAGAATGAGGTCCTTGTCTTCTATGTTGGACTTGGAAACGAGTTCCTGGAAGCCTTCCCAGTCCTGTCCGATGCTGGTCACGGTAGGATCGCCGGCGTCTCTCTTGCCGGTAACGGAAGACCACGCCTTCTGGGCGGAATTGGCCCTCTGGGTGGAGAGGTTGTTGTTGAGTTTCTGTCCTCCGTCAGGAGAAGCGTATGCTACGATGTCTGTTCCGACCAAAGTCTTGCGCTCGTTGGCGGCAATCTCGTCCAGGGCGGCCTGGAAGTCCTTGATTGACTGGCCTGAGAGCTGTGAAGAGCGTACCTCGGAAGAATTGATGGTGTAGAGGATCTGTCCCTCTTCTGTCATACTGATGACTTCCTGGTAGTTGTCTCCCTTGTAAGGCAGCAGTCCGTCCTGCTTTACGAGCATATATGTGGTGTTGGCGCCGTCGGCCACCTTCCTTGAAGGAAGATATGCGAAGCGGCCCTTGTAGATTGCCCTGCCGCGGAGCTCGAGATAGCACTGCTCCATTCCTTCCTGATAGGGGATGCGGATTCTCTCGGTAACGGAGCTGCCCGTTGAAGGAACCACCTTGTAGTTGTCCTTTACTTTCTCTCCCTGATAGTACAGGGTCTGGCCCTCTACTTCATTGTTGCCGTATACGATTACCGGGGTGACCTCAAGGATAACCTTGGGATGGAAGTATCCGTCAGGATAGGTTACGTTTACGTCGGCGTTGATCTGGCCGGCTACCACCTCCAGTACGGAAGGATTGCAGGTAACTATTACGTTCTCTGCCATTTTAGCCATCTTCTCGGCCGGTGCGCAGGAGGCGAATCCCAAAGCCAGAAAAGCAAGTGCAAGTAATTTGGTTACATTTTTCATAACTATACGATGTGTTTTATATTTTCTTTAATCATACAAATATAGTTATAAAATGCTATTTTTGTACACAATTAATAACTTTGCAGTCTCATTGAGATGGACTCACAGGAATTACAGAGACTAAAGAACAAATATGACATCATAGGCAACGATCCGGCGCTCAACAGAGCGTTGGAAACTGCCGTCGCGATAGCCCCCACCAACCTTACCGTCCTCATTACAGGCGAGAGCGGAACCGGCAAGGAGAACCTTCCCAAGATAATACACCAGAACAGCCTGCGCAAGAATGGAAAATACCTTGCAGTCAACTGTGGCGCCATCCCTTCGGGAACCATAAACGCAGAACTCTTCGGTCACGAGAAAGGGGCCTTCACCGGCGCCGTGGCAGAGCGCAAGGGCTATTTTGAGGAGGCCGACGGAGGCACCCTCTTCCTGGACGAGATAGGCGAACTCCCCAAGGACACCCAGGCCATGCTGCTGCGCGTCCTCCAGGACGGTGAATTCCTGAAGGTGGGCTCTTCTAAGGTGGAGAAGACCGACGTGCGCGTGGTCGCGGCCACAAACCTCAACCTCCTTCACGCCGTCAGCACAGGCAAGTTCAGGGAAGACCTGTTCTACCGCCTGAACGCCATCCAGATAAACATGCCTTCCCTGCGCGAGCGCAAGGACGACATATACCTGCTGTTCCGCAAATTCACCTCCGACTTCTCGGAGAAGTACGGAATGCGCAAGGTAAGTCTCACCCACGAAGCCATAGCAATGCTCAGGGACTACAGGTGGCCCGGCAACATCCGCCAGTTGAAGCACACTGCCGAGAGCATCACCGCCCTGGAATCCACAAAGATCACCTCCCGTGACGACCGTATAGAAATAGACTCCGCCACTCTTGCCAAATACATCCCCAAGGACAGTCCCAACGCTATTCCCGCGCTGGTTTCCGCCCCGCAGGGAGGAATGAGTTCCGACGACAAGCAGATGATAGTGAAAGCCCTGCTGGACCTCAAGCAGGAGGTGGACCGCCTCAAGAGTATAGTGGGCGAAGGGCAGCTGAAGGCCGTTGAGCCCCAGTTGCAGGAGCCCGAGGAAGTGGAGTGGCAGGAGCCCGAACCTGAGCGCCCTCTCTCCATCCAGGAGATAGAGAAAGAGAACATAGCCAAGGCCCTGGAGAAATTCGGCGGCAACCGCAAGTTGGCCGCAGAGGCTCTTGGCATATCGGAACGAACCTTGTACAGGAGACTAAAGAATGAATAGACTGCGACTCATATCCTTCATAGCCGCCTGCGCCGCCTGTGTCACTTCCTGTGGAATTTACTCATTCTCAGGAACTTCCATACAGCCTGACGTAGAAACCATCACGCTCAATTTCTTCGAATACACCGCCCAGAAGGTAAACCCGAGCCTGAGCAACGACCTCACCGAGGCCCTGCGCGAGCAGTTCAGGAAAATGACAAAACTGGAGCAGATAGATGAGGAAGGAGATATGGAAATATCCGGTGCAATTACAGGATACGACGTGTCCGCAACTGCAGTCACTGCCAACGAAGTCGCATCTCAGAACAGGCTCACCGTTGCCGTGAGAATCACCTTCGAGAACAAGAAACACCCCGAAGACAACCTCGAGAGCAACTTCTCACAATATGCCGACTTCCCTTCCACCCAGTCCCTTGACGCCGTGGAGAGCGCCCTCTGCAAGGAGATAGTGGACAGGCTGGTAGAAGACATTTTCAACGCCACTGTAGCCCAATGGTAGATTTCAAGGACATATCGCTCCAGGAGCTGAGCGCACTGGTGAACCGCTATCCGTGGTTCGCCGCGGCGCGCAAGGAACTCAGCGTACGCACCGGGCAATACGCCGACGCCGCGCTATACGTCTTCGACCGCGGCATCCTGGCCGAGGAGGCCCGCAAGGGGGCTCCGTCCGGGAAGGAGGCAAGCGACTACCTGCGGGAGCGCAGCCAGGCCCCGATGGAGCAGAAAGTGGTTGTGCTTGGCGGCGACTACTTCTCCCAGGAAGCGTACGACTCCGTGCGGGCCACGCAGGAGAGCGCCCCCGCACCCTCACCCGCACCTAAACGCAAAGAACCGGCGGTTGCACCTCTGGACGACGCCTATTACACCCAGACATTGGCAGAAATATACGCCACTCAGGGCTATTTGGAGCAGGCGAAAGAGATTTATTCCAAACTAATCTTGCGTTATCCAGAAAAAAGTGCTTACTTTGCAACCCTTATCGAAAAACTGAATAATATTAATAATCAATAACTATGAACGCTATATTCACAATTCTTGTCGTTCTCATAATAATTGCAGCTATCCTGCTTACCGGCGTGGTCCTGCTCCAGAACGGAAAGGGCGAGGGCATGGCTTCCAACTTTGTTGCCGGAAACCAGGCTTTCGGAGTTAGGCAGACAGCCGACATCCTGGAGAAATTCACCTGGATTCTGGTGGCTTTCATCCTGGTGATTTCAGTAGTTTCTTCCTTCACCCTTGGAACAAACGGAAAGGATGTGGACATCACCAACCAGATAGAGAACATCAACACCCAGGAGGCACCTTCATTCCCTTCACCTGTTGACAACAGCTCTGCACCGGCTACCGAGGTTCCTGCTGCTCCTGAGAACAATTAATTCTGCCATATTGTCAGTCCGGCAAGGTCGGAATATAATTTGAGGCTCAATCACCTGTCCGAGTTTTCGGGCGGGTGATTTTTTTATCGATTATAAAAAGCGACGCATATGGAAAAGAATTATGAATTTTTAAGCAAGTACGCCATCAACTTGAACGAGATGGCCGCAAAGGGCAAACTGGACCCTGTGATAGGCCGTGACGACGAGATAAGAAGAGTCTTGCAGATACTTAGCAGAAGGACTAAGAACAACCCTATACTTATTGGCGAGCCTGGAGTGGGCAAGACCGCGATCTCAGAAGGCATAGCAATGAAGATAGTGGACGGCAACGTCCCTGAGAACCTGAAATCCCGCAAAGTGTTCTCCCTTGATATGGGAGCCCTCATAGCCGGAGCCAAATACCAGGGAGAATTCGAGGAGAGGCTCAAGGGCGTGGTAAAGGAAGTAGTGGAGAGCGACGGAGAGATTATCCTGTTCATAGACGAGATACACACCCTCGTGGGCGCGGGCAGAAGCTCGGGCGCTATGGACGCATCCAACATTCTCAAGCCTGCGCTGGCAAGGGGCGAACTGCGCACCATAGGTTCCACCACCCTGGACGAGTTCCAGAAATACTTCGAGACCGACAAGGCCTTGGAGAGGCGATTCCAGAAGGTGATGGTTGACGAGCCGTCTCCGGCCGAATCCATCGCCATCCTCAGGGGAATAAAGGAGAAATACGAGAACCACCACCGCGTGAAGATAGAGGACGACGCCCTCATAGCCGCCGTAAACCTCTCGCACAGGTACATCAACAACCGTTTCCTCCCGGACAAGGCTATAGACCTTGTGGACGAGGCTGCCTCCAAGCTGCGCCTGGAGATGAACTCCGTCCCGGAGCCTATAGACGACCTCAACGCCAGGATCCGCCAGCTGGAGATAGAGAAGGAGGCCATCAAGCGCGAAGGCGTTTCCCTGAAAATGGAGAAGATAGAGACAGAACTCACAGAACTGAACGCAAAGCGCGACGAGCTGATGAAGCGCTGGAAAGAAGAGAAGGAAGTCGTAACCGAAATGAACAACCTGCGCCAGCAGATAGACGACTACAAGCGCGACGCGGCCATAGCCGAGCGCTCCGGCGACTACGGCAAGGTAGCCGAGCTTCGCTACGGCAAGCTTGCCGGCGCCCAGAAGCGCCTTGAAGAGCTGGGCGAGAAGATGGCCGCCGTCAAGAACCCCATCATCACCGAGGCCGTGACCCCCGAGGATATTGCCGAGGTTGTTGCCCGCTGGACAGGCATCCCCGTGAACAGGATGCTTGAGAGCGAAAAGGAAAAGCTCCTGCGAATGGAAAGCGAGCTGCACAAGAGAGTGGTGGGCCAGGACAAGGCCATCGAGGCCGTGTCCAACGCCGTCCGCCGCTCGCGTGCCGGCCTTTCCAATGAGAAGAGGCCTATAGGATCGTTCCTGTTCCTGGGTTCCACCGGTGTGGGCAAGACCGAACTGGCAAAGGCCCTGGCCGAGTTCCTGTTCAACGACGAGAACCTGATAACCCGTATAGATATGAGCGAATACCAGGAAAGGCATACTGTGAGCAGGCTGGTGGGCGCGCCTCCGGGATACGTAGGATACGACGAGGGCGGACAGCTTACCGAGGCCGTAAGGCGCAAGCCGTACTCGGTAATCCTGCTGGACGAGATTGAGAAGGCACATCCGGACGTATTCAACGTGCTGCTGCAGGTTCTGGACGACGGCCGCCTCACCGACAACAAGGGACGCACCGTAGACTTCAAGAACACCATCCTGATTATGACTTCCAACGTGAAGGAGGCTGACCTGAAAGCCACGATGAGGCCTGAATTCCTGAACAGGATTGACGAGATTGTGGTATTCGACCAGCTGAGCAAAGACGACATCCGCCAGATAGTGCACATCCAGATGGACATCCTGCAGAAGAAACTCCAGGACGACAACGTGGAACTCGCCTACACAAAGGCCTTCGAGGACTATATGGTGGAAGAAGGATACAGCCCCGAATATGGAGCACGCCCCGTCAAGAGGCTCATCCAGCGCGAACTGGTGAACAAGTTGGCAAGCGAGATCCTTCAGGGTACCATCCGCAAGGATTCCAAGATTACCGCTGACGCCAGGGAAGGTAAGGTTGTCCTTAACAATTAATGCTTTTAGATGGAATTTGACTATCTTTGGGATATGTCAATTCCGCAGTTCAACACATATCTGACCATCATGGCTATAATTGCCGTGGTGGTTTTTGTGTGTCTGTACTTCGTGGACGCCGGCTACGGCAGGTTCTACGACAAGAAATGGGGCCCTTCTGTGAACAACCGGCTGGGCTGGGTACTGATGGAGGCACCGGTATTCTTTGCAATGCTGGCTCTCTGGTACTTTTCAGACCGCAGGGGCGACGTCGCCCGCCTGGCTTTCCTTCTGCTATTTGAACTGCACTATTTCCAGAGGTCCTTCATCTTC
The DNA here is from genome assembly GCA_017962585.1 of Bacteroidales bacterium. GTDB lineage: Bacteria > Bacteroidota > Bacteroidia > Bacteroidales > UBA932 > Cryptobacteroides. The sequence continues at coordinate 9,676 of JAGCVB010000137.1, read as the reverse complement.
CCGATGCTAATACGCGGAGAGAACAGGATGCCTCTTTCCATAATACTGATGGGAGTGCTGTTCAACACCCTCAACGCCTTTATGCAGGGCGGATGGCTGTTCTATGTATCCCCGGCCGAGATGTATCCTCCGGAGTGGCTGCAGTCATTCCAGTTCTTCGCCGGCACCCTGGTATTCTTCGCGGGAATGTTCATCAACGTCCAGTCAGACTCCATAATAAGGCATCTCCGACAGCCGGGAGACCGCGGACACTACCTGCCCACCGCAGGTATGTTCCGCTATGTCAGCTCGGCCAATTACTTTGGCGAAGTGCTGGAGTGGACAGGGTTCGCCATCCTCATCTGGTCCTGGGCAGGTGCCGTGTTCGCACTGTGGACATTCGCAAACCTGGCTCCGCGAGCAGCACGCATCCACAAGCGCTACCAGCAGGAGTTTCCGGAACAATTCGACCCCAAGAAAATTAAACGAATCATACCTCTGATATACTGATGGCAGAATCCAAGATATTCACTCCGGCCCACATAGGGCCGGTAACCCTGCGCAACCGCGTGATTCGCTCGGCCGCCTTCGAGAACATGGCCTACGGCAACAGGCCGTCAAAAGACCTTTTCGACTACCATACGGCCGTGGCCCGCGGCGGCGTAGGAATGACCACAGTGGCCTACGCGGCCGTCTGCCAGTCCGGCCTCTCCTTCGACGGCCAACTGTGGATGCGGGAAGAGATAGTGCCCGAACTCAAGGAACTCACGGACGCCATACACTCCTACGGCGCCAAGGCGTCCATCCAGCTGGGGCATTGCGGCAATATGACGCACAGGGCCACCTGCGGCTGTATGCCCGTAGGCGCCTCCGGCGGATTCAATCTCTACTCCCCCACCTTCGCGCGCAAACTGCGCAAGGAAGAGATATTGAAGATAGTGGCCGACTTCGGCAACGCCGTCAACCTGGCGCGCAAGGCCGGCTTCGACTGCGTGGAGATCCACGCCGGACACGGCTACCTCATAAGCCAGTTCCTGTCGCCCTACACCAACAGGCGCAGGGACGAATTCGGAGGATCCCTTGACAACCGTATGCGCTTTATGCGCCTTGTCATAAACGAGGTGATGAAGCAGGCAGGAGAAGATATGGGCGTAGTGGTCAAGGTGAATATGCACGACGGCTTCCGCCGCGGAATGCAGACCGAAGAATGCCTCCAGGTTGCCAAGGAGTTGGAGAAACTGGGCGTCCACGCGCTGGTGCTCACTGCCGGATTCGTGAGCAAGGCTCCAATGGAAGTGATGCGCGGCGCAATGCCCCTGAAGACCCTCCGCCACTATATGGACTTCAAGAAATTCTGGTGGCTGAAGGCGGGGCTGGCGCTCGCGGGACGCATAGTCATCCCCACCGTGCCCTTCAAGGAAGGGTACTTCCTGGATGACGCCAAGGTCTTCCGCGCAAACCTGTCGATGCCGCTCATCTACGTAGGAGGCCTGATCTCGAAGGAAAAGATGGAAGAGGTGCTGGACGCGGGCTTCGAAGGCCTGCAGATGGCACGCGCCCTCATACACGACACGGATTTCGTCAACAAACTCCAGAGCGGCGAAATTACCTGCAGCGAGTGCAAGCATTCCAACTATTGCATAGGGCGAATGTACACCCTGGATATGAAATGCCACTGCAAGGTGGAGGGTCTCCCGCCCAGGCTCGAACGCGAAATATCAAAAGCAGAAAGCACTCTATGACGGCGTTGATTACCGGAGGGAGTTCCGGAATGGGGTTTCACTATGCTTCGCAGCTGGCCGCGAGGGGCTGCGACGTGGTGCTTGTGAGCAACCGGGAAGAGGAACTCCAGGAAGCTGCTCAGAAGATTCGCGCCACATATGGCGTCAACGTAATCCCGCATTTCCAGGACCTGGGTAGCTGGGATGCCGCGGACAACCTGTACGCTTTCTGCAAGGAGCAGGGCCTGCAGGTGGACATCCTGGTGCTTAACGCAGGGTTCTTTTTCTTCAAGGAACTCCAGGCCGCCGACTGCAATCTGGCAAGTTCGATGATAGGTTTGCACGTCAACACCAGCGTTCGTGCGTGCCTGCTTTTCGGAGAAGATATGAAAAAGGCAGGCAGGGGCAACATTATCATAATGTCATCTATGGCCGCGGCCATCCCCGCACCGGGAATATCGGTTTATTCCGCCTCAAAGGCCTTCCTGAAGAGTTTCGGCAAATCTCTTTACTACGAAATGAAGCCGTATGGCGTGGGTGTAACCACCGTTCTTCCTGCTGCCATAGCCACCCCTTTGTATAAACTCAGTGACAAACTCTTGAGACTTGGAGTGAAGACCGGAGTCATCCGCACTCCGCAATCTCTGGTCCGCAGGGCCCTGAAGGGAATGGACAGGGGACGCAAGACTGTGAAACCAGGCCTGATGAACGTCCTGCTGCCCGGTCTGATATCCATTCTGCCTTCCGGCCTCATAAGCGCACTCTGGAAAAAATGGAAGAGATAATTCCCGGAAGCATAATTGTCACCGGCGCCAGCGGAAGCATGGGCAAGGCGGCAGTGAAAGCGCTGGCCCTGAAGGGCCGCAGCGTCACAATGGCTTGCCGCAACTTCCAGAAAGGCGAGGCCGCCCGCCAGGAGATACTCGCCCAGGCGCCCGGCGCAGCCATAGGGCTGCTGCCCCTGGACCTGGGCTCACTCCGCTCCGTGCGGGCTTTCGCCGCCGCAGTCAAAGGCAGCGCCCCCGCCGGCCTCCTGAACAACGCCGGAACGATGCCCGCCCGTTTCTCCCTGACGGAAGACGGGCTTGAGCAGACGGTGGGCGTAAACTACGTGGGGCCTTACCTCCTTACCCGACTGCTTCTGGATGAATTCGCCCCCGACGCACACATAGTGAACGTCATTTCCCTTACTGCAAAGTACGCCAAGATAGATGAAGGCTTCCTTCACAAAGGTCCTGAAGACTTCCACCAGTTGCGCACCTACGCCACTTCCAAGCTGGCGCTGATGCTGTTCAGCATAGAACTGGCAAAACGCACTTCGCTTCACGTAAATATGTCCGATCCCGGGATAGTCGCTTCAGATATGATAGACCTGGGCCGCTGGTTCGACCCTCTGGCTGATATCTTCTTCAAGCCTTTCTGCAAACGCCCCGAGCAAGGAGCAGCGCCTGCGCTGGCTGCTCTTGAAACCAACACCACGGCCAGACTTTTCAAGAGGAACAAATGCCTGAACCTGCAGGAATGCTTTTTGAACAACCCTCTGGCCGGTCTCCTATGGCAACAGACAGCCCGGCTGACCGGTTTATCGGATTTTTAATATCTTTGCATTTGCAAAACTTTTAATTATGAAAAGATTCTACTTCTTCTTACTTTCTCTTGCCTTGTTGGTTTCTGCCTGCGAAAAGCAGCCTGAACCCGTCACTCCCGGAAACAACAATAACAACCAGGAACAGCAAGGCGGACAGGGTAATCAGGGCGGACAAGGTGGCCAAGGCGGTCAGGGAGGTCAGGAGCCTGAAACCAACTGGACATATTATTATGTCAACAACTTCGCTTATGACATGATGGACAGCTACTATCTGTGGAAAAAAGAGATAAAGGCAGGTATGAGTTCCTGGAAGACGGACGACAATCCCATTGACAAAGTACAGCTCATCCGTTATAAAGACTATGAAGGCCACGACATAGACAAATGGACCCAGGTAACTGACGACTATGAAAGTTTCGTAGGAGACGTCAGCGGAGTAACCACAACCTATGGTTATGATTTCTTTTATTTCGAGCAGGATAAATCACAGACTTCAAGAGCACTGGCAACAATACGCTATGTCTATCCTGACAGCCCTGCTTCCGAAGCCGGTCTCAAGCGCGGAGACGTCATCGTAAGTGTCAACAACAAAGACATACCCATCATCTTTACAGGAAATGAAGGTTACCTGGACATAGACTTCATTTACAATGAGATGATTTACAGCAATTCCTGCACATTGGAACTGTCTACAGGGGAAAAAGTCTCGATGACCGCCAGGGAAATGGTGGAAAACCCCGTAATCCTGTACAAGGTATTCAATAACGGAGAGAAAAAGATAGGTTATCTCCATTATACCTCCTTCACTCTTGAATCATGCCCCCGTCTCATCGAGGCCTGCAAGTACTTCAAGGCAGAGGGCATCAAGGAACTTATCCTGGACCTGAGATATAACGGAGGCGGCTATGTGTTTGCAGAGGAACTTCTCATCTCAATGCTTGCCCCTCAGGCGGCCGTAGCGGCAGGTGAAGTATTCGAGAAAGAAATATACAACGCCGACCTCACCCTTGCCTGGGGAGGTCCCGGAGAATCCCACTTCCAGACAAGACACGAGCTTTATACTGATGATGATGATCCCAGCAATGATCTCATATATGACACTTCCGATGCAAACATAGGTCTGGAAAAGATTTATGCCATAGTGACGGAAGACAGTGCATCTGCTTCAGAGGCCCTCCTCTGTTGTCTCAAGCCTTTCATGACCGTGGAACTCATAGGAAAACAAACCCACGGCAAATATTGCGCTGGCTACATAATAGGCTCCGACAAGTATTTCGAAAATATTAAAAAGTATTACACTGAGAACCCCACGGCCGAAGACGTAAAAGAAGCTCTCGCCTTTGCAAACGGCGGTCTCCAGTATGCCAAGAACTGGGGCATATACGTGATGTACGCCCGATATGCAGACCGCAACGGAGATACTCCCTGTATGCCTGACGGGATGGCTGTGGATTCCAAATCTTTGGACAGTCCTAAAGATGGCTATCAGCTGGGAGATCCCCTGGAGACTATGCTCAGGGCAACGCTCAGACGCGCTAATTTCAAACTAGCAGAAGCTTCCAGCACCACCCAGCACGCTCCTGAAAGGATTGTTGCTCCCAATCTGGTCAAATTCCGCCGCCAGGAGAAGCCGGGTATGATAAGGATACCTACTTCACTTCCAGAACGTCCCCGTGGTCCTTGGAAACCACAGACTTCCAATGGTCTGTATATCCGGGCTGAGTAAGTCCTTCAGGAATACCTTCTGAATATTGTGAATGCCTGAAACTCCCGTCGGAGTTTTGGGCTTTTACATTTCCGTCGATGAACTTGATTAGCAGGGTTTCTTCCAGGTTAACCCAGTCGTTGAACTGCTGCTGGGCAGTGGATACGGAGTATTCAGTGATTATCCTGTTTGCGGAGGCCCTGTCACCTTTGTTAAGGTAGTCCATAGCAACCAGGTCGTTCTGCTGGACGCCTCCGAACATCTGCGCGTTCTCGAACGAATCTATCTTCTCACGCACATAAGCAGCCATATGGTTGTACATCTTGTAGCAAGCGTTGGCCACGCGGTTGCACATCCAGAATGCGGAAGTGGGAGAATAGTGCAGCATATCGCCGTTGCCCTCCCTGAAGCATTCGGGGATGTCGGAAGAAGCTGTGTAGATAGGTGTCACATAAGAAGTTGCGGCATCGTCGCAGCCGAACCAGATAATGCCTCCAATCTCGTCGGGGAGGTATCCGCGGGCCTGCCCCACGAACCAGAATCCGGTCTGCTGGGTGGCGATGGCCCTCTCGTTCACGTAGGTCTTACCGTCGGACTCGAACTCCATAGGCCTCCAGCGGTACGGCAGGGCGTTTCCGCCTGCGCCAATGTCGGTGGTCATATCCATAGGGGTTCCTTCGTAATGGTCGCGCATCACGTCAGCCACATCCTTCACGGTAATCTTGCGCGAGGGCTTCACGAACAGGGGCATCTCCCCCGCCAGGTCATAGCCCATAGCGTAGTTGAGCCAGTCGCTTGCAGGACGGGAAACCTCCTTGCCGGAGTCGTCGATATAGGTGAAAACGCCGTCGCAGAGGATGTTGAAGGCTGACCAGGCACGGGCGTCGCAACCGCGGACGGTGCCGAAGTCAAGCGGGCAGTACGCGTCGCGGAAAGAGAACTCGCTGTCCTTGCCGCTGAAGTAGCCCTTCTTGCGCGCGAAGGTGATTACGTCCGGCGCGTAGAGGCAGTTTTCGGGATCGTCCAGAGGGAATCTGGTGATGCGGGACTGGTTGGCGTGGGCGCAGATGTATCCGTCTGGAACGCGCCTGGCCACCCAGACGATGCCTTTCTCCTCGGGGCCCTTGCCGATGAGGTCCATCACCCAGGCCTCTGTGCCGTCGGCAATGGAGAAGCTCTCGCCCTCTGAAGGGTAGCCGTAGGTATTGGCCAGATCCACTATGATGTCTATTGCCTCGCGGGCTGTGCGGGCTCTCTGGAGCGTAACGTAGATAAGGGAACCGTAGTCCATCACTCCTGCGGGGTCAGCAAGTTCTTCGCGGCCGCCGTAGGTGGTCTCTCCGATCACCAACTGGTGCTCGTTCATGTTTCCTACGGTCTGGAATGTATGGGCAATCTGCGGAATGCGCCCCAAAGGCTTGTTGGTGTCCCACTCACGGATGTTCAGCCAGGAGCCTGCCGGCCAGTCTGCAGCCCTGTGATAATACAGTTCTCCGAACAGCACGTGGGAATCCGCAGCATAGGAAACCATGCAGGAATTGTCGGCACTTGCCCCGCGGGAGATGATTATATTTGTGCAGGCGTCTGACTTTGGTGTAAAGATTGCTGTGAGCAGTATTGCAAACGCACAGAATGCAGTTTTCCTTATCATTTTCGTTTTATCTATTAATTGTTTAATTTTGTTCCCTGTTTCGGACAAAGATAATTTTTTCCTTAATATGAAACTGAAATTCATCTTTATTTTCTTGTTTGCTTTCTTGTCTCTTTCTAGCCTGACCGCCTTTGCGCAGGATCAGGACGTAGATGAGGACAAGAGGATGGATGAGTCTATAGAGCAGGTCCTGGAGAATCTTGAGAGAACCCTCAGCCTGGAAAGCTGGCAGATCTTCTATCTCGATTCCATAATGAGGCACGACTACACCGAGATGCGCGAAGAACTCAAACTTCTGCAGTCTTCAAAAGCCACCAATACAGACCTGTACTATCAGATTCAGGACAAGTGGATGGAACAGATGTACAACTCCTTCCAAGTTGTACTGAACGAGCCGCAATGGAACAAGTATCTGAAAGCCGGCGCAGCCAGGGAAAAGAAGGCCAGGGACAAGAGAGCCGCAAAACGGCAGAAAAAATAGAAACATAAACCTAAGATGACAAGAGAAGAAATAGACAGGCTGAAAGCGCAGATTGAAGAACTCAAGTGCAAGACAGCCAAGGAGGTGGAAGAAGCCAGAATCCGTTTTCTGGGCAAGAAGGGAGAACTCACCCGCCTGTTCGAGGAATTCAGGCTCATAGACAAGGAGCAGAAGAAAGAATTCGGAAAGGTCCTGAACGAACTCAAGCAGAGCGCCACCGCCAAGATCGAGGAGCTGAAGGAAATGGCTCAGGGAGCCGTCGAGGCCCTTACCCCCAAGGAAGACCTCACAATGCCGGGAGACCCCTACGAACTGGGTTCCCGTCACCCTGTATCCATCGTAAGGCAGGAAATAGTGGACATATTCCGCAAATTCGGCTATGACGTGGCCGAAGGCCCGGAAATCGAAGACGACTACCACGTGTTCGAGGCCCTGAACTTCCCTCCCAACCATCCCGCCCGCGATATGCAGGACACCTTCTTCATTTCTTCCGGTCACCTTAATCCGCTGCTCCTCCGCACGCATACTTCCAGCGTACAGGTTCGCGCAATGGAGAAGATGGACCTCCCCATCAGGGTCATCTGCCCCGGAAGAGTGTTCCGCAACGAGGCCATCAGCGCCCGCGCTCACTGCATCTTCCATCAGGTAGAAGGCCTGTACATTGACGAAGGCGTAACCTTCGCCGACCTCAAGCAGTCAATCCTTCTCTTCGCCCGCGAAATGTTCGGCCCCGAGACCGAGATAAGGATGCGTCCTTCCTACTTCCCCTTCACCGAGCCTTCGGCCGAGGTTGACGTAAGCTGCAACATCTGCCACGGCAAGGGTTGCAACATCTGCAAGGGAACAGGCTGGCTGGAGATTATGGGCTGCGGTATGGTAGACCCCAACGTCCTGGAAGCATCGGGCATCGATTCCAAGAAATACACCGGTTTCGCCTTCGGTATGGGACTGGAAAGGATTGCGATGCTCAAATGGAGGGTGAACGACCTCAGGCATTACTTCGAGAACGACATGCGGTTCCTCCAGGAATTCGACACTGCAATTGAAGTGTAAAAAAATTTGGGATTCCAGATTTTCGTTGTATATTTGCAATCCCACACGCGGAAATAGCTCAGTTGGTAGAGCGCAACCTTGCCAAGGTTGAGGTCGCGGGTCCGAATCCCGTTTTCCGCTCCAACAGGTAACCGAAAGGTTACCTTTTCTGATTTAATAGCCCGATCTGACACTATGAAGCGGATACTGTTTGTCTCCCCCGATGAAGATCCATTCGCATTATCGTATGGTGGGTCTCAAAGGACCAATATGCTGTTGCAGGCCTGCTCCGCCTGTGGTCAAGTCGATGTCATCTGTTTTCGTGACATATCTTCTGATCACTCGATGGGGAGCAATGTCCAGATTATCTACGGAAAGTCTATTGAAAGGCCCGAAAAGAAAGAGACTCCCTGGGTCAAATTACTTGGTCTTTGCTCTGCCGGGAGAATGAGTGACAGAAGAAGGGTGGACACCAGACTGGAAAGCATCATAGATTCTTTCATCTCGCAAAAATCATATGACTGGATAGTGACCAGGTATATGAACCAGGCTTTGTCCATGGGCTTGATGAAGTATGCCGACAAACTGGTGGTAGATATCGATGACAACCCGGTAGACAAAGCAAAGGACAGCGCAGAAACCGCCAGGACATTGCGCGAAAAAGTCTATATGTGGCTAAATGCACAGGCTATGAAAAAAACCGTCCGCGCGTTTGTAGATAAAACTGCTGTCACCTTTTTCTCCAATCCGAATCAAGCCCTGTATTACCATACCCGTTTTCTGCCTAATGTCCCGTTCAACAGATCCAATTTACAGGATATGGGTTTTGAGAAAGTCCATAAAGGGCGTCTGCTGTTTGTAGGATTTATGGCTTATTATCCTAACTATCTGGGTATGGACCATTTCCTGACACACGTGTTTCCCTATTTGAATAAAGATAAAGGCTGGGAGATACATATTTGCGGTCTGAAACTTGACGAGAGCTATCAGAAGAAATGGAGCGCGATTGAGGGTGTCCGTTATTTGGGATTTGTGGAGGACCTTTCCAAAGAGTATTCTGAGGCAGAGATTGTAGTCGTCCCTATATACCACGGCTCGGGCTCTTGTATCAAGGTTTTGGAAGCCATGCAGATGCACCGTATGGTTATCACTACTCCCAAAGGTATCAGAGGGCACGACGGTATTCTGAAATCTGGGGAAGACTATCTTTTGGCAAAAGATGACAGAGAGTTCGTTTCCCTGTTGAACGAATCTACAGGCAATACCCGACTGCAAGTGATGACCACTGAGCACGCTGCTGCTGTTGTCGAGAGCCGTTATAGCAAATCGGCTGTATTTGATATAATGAGGGACGCTCTTTCGTAAATTAGTGCTTATATTTGTGTCTGCCCCATAACTCATTTATGATCGGAACCATAGTCAATACGGCCTGCATTGTTGTGGGCACTCTGATAGGAACTCTTTTCAAGAAGGGTTTAGGGGAGAAGTATACGGATGCGCTGTTTACCATAATGGGTGT
>JAGCVB010000136.1 GCA_017962585.1 Bacteroidales bacterium | reverse complement strand
CTGCCATCTACAAGCAGGAGCGCATAGGCCGTTTCGGACGTCCTTTCAAGATTCTCAAGTTCCGTTCTATGAGGGTTGACGCGGAGGCCAACGGCCCCGCCCTCTTCGCGGGCAAGGACGACGACCGCCTCACCAAGGTGGGCCGTTTCCTGCGCGCCCATCACCTTGACGAGCTGCCCCAGCTCTGGAACGTTTTTATGGGCGATATGGCCTTCGTAGGTCCCCGTCCGGAGCGCAAGTTCTACATTGACCAGATTTCCAAGGTGGATCCCAGGTACTTCTTCCTATACCAAATCCGCCCCGGGGTAACATCCTATGCTACGCTCCGGAACGGATATACAGATTCTATGGAAAAGATGCTCACGCGTCTGGAATACGACCTCTACTATCTGAAGCACCGCTCCTGGTGGTTCGACATCCGTATTCTGGGTATGACTTTCCTGAGTATCGTTTTCGGAAAGAAGTTCTAGTCTTTAAACAGGAGGGGAAGGAACTCGTGCAGGCTGCGCCTCCAGGTCTGCCACTCGTGAGCGGTTCCCGGTGATACGTAATAGGCAGCGTTTATGCCCATTGCGTTTAATTTTTCTGTGTCTCCCTTGATTCTGTCGGGATACTCCAGTTCTCCGCAGGTTTCGAAAACCAGTTTTACTATATCCTTGCGGATGATTTCCGGCTGGGAAACGGGAGTTCCGCCGCTGAACAGTCCGTAATAGGCGAACATATCAGTGTGATGAAGGCCTACGCTGTTGGTAAGCATTCCTCCCATTGAAAGCCCGGCCATTGCGCGATGCTGGGGGTCTGCGATTGTACGATAGCTCTTGTCAATGTCCGGAATGGACTCATATATGAGCATCTGCTCGAAGTTCTCCGAGTAGGTGGGGGACATTGCCAGACGGCCGCGTGTGTCGCCGGGACGGTATACGAAGTCGTTGTTCATCACTATGATCATAGGCTCTATCTTGCCCTCGGCTATCATATTGTCCGCAATGATGGCTGCGAATCCGCTGTGCACCCATTCCTGCTCCATCTCTCCTGCGCCGTGCTGGAGGTAGAGAACGGGATAGCGCTTGCTGTGGTTGGTCTCGTAGTCGGCGGGAGTGTAGACGAACACCCTGCGCCAACTCTTGTCCACGTCACAGTAGAAATAGTGCTCGCGAACCTCTCCGTGAGGCACGTTGCGCATCAGGTAATAGTCGTCACCGGGGGAGGGAACCTCTATGTATCCTGCCCATCCGTTGCAGTAGACTACCTCTGAACCCGGGTCGTTGTACTTTACTCCGTCAATGATGATGCTGTAAAGCTGGAAACCTACCTTGGGGCTTGTGGCAATTACATTCCAGAACCCGTCGGCGTCTTTCTGTGCCGGGATTGTCTGGCCTGCAAAGTTTACTTGCACCTCCTTGGCTGTGGCCGGAGCCTGGAAGCGGAACCAGTACTCTCCCTTGTTGTTCATCTTGGGGAATTCAGACTGGCGCTGGGTGGCCGGTGTGCGGACCCATCCTTCCGGGGAAGGGGCCTTGAATGTCTGGGCAGAAGCGTTTGCGGCAAGCAGCAACAGGGCCGCTGCGGCAATTGTGAATATACGTTTCATAATATTGTGGTTATTTGGTCAGTCTTATCATAAGGATGGCGCTGGTGTCGGGCGTCACCTTCAGGGAGTCATCTATGCGCTGGCCTATGAGGGCTCCTATGTGCCCTTCAGGCAGTGCTGGCGTCTGCAGAACTATTGCGTCCTGCTTGTCCAGCAGGGAGAACTTGAGGTCCGTGAACATATCGGAGAGTTTCTTCCTGCCCCTGAGACCCAGCGGATTGAGCCAGTCACCCTTCTGCCAAGTGCGAAGCGTGAAGGGGAACGGCACTTTGTCCGCGTCGAAGATCAGAGTGCCTGCCGGCTGCTCCAGAGCCATATCAGGGGTGCGGGGGAACACGCGTACAGTCAGCGTGCTCTGGTTGAAGGCGTAGTCGCCTTCCTGCTCCACGGTCAGGCCGGCCTGCTTCTCGCCCTGGTCTATAGGACTGATAATCAGCGAGTCCGATGCTGCCACCATCTGGTATCCTTCCCCCGTAAAGATCTTTCCGGCAAAGGTCCTGGACTCCTTCAGCGAGCGCGCCACGGCTTCCAGCGTCTGCATATTGAAGCCGTACGGCTCCGCTATCCGGTAAAGGACGTACTCCCAGTGCTTGAGTCCCAGCAGCGCCGGGATGCTTATGCGCCCCTGGCTGAATACTGCGTCCCTGTGCTCCTGGTAGTAATCGTCAGCGATGTCGTCTTCCTGGCTGAAATAGCGCATATTGCGCGTGAGCGTCTTCACGAACGAGGGGTTCATCTCCTTGAAGAGAGGGAAAACTTTGTTGCGCACCTTGTTGCGCTTGAAGAGGCTCTTTGAGTTGGTGCTGTCCTCGCGCCAGGTCTTGCCGGCCGCGGTCATCCACTCCGCAATTTCTTTGCGGGTGGTGTTGAGCAGCGGCCGAAAAAGGGTCACGTCGGGCGCCCCGGGAACGGCGCTCTGCGCCTGCATCCCGCGCATCCCGCGCCCTCCCGTGCCCCGCAGCAGGTTGAGTATCAGCGTCTCAGCGTTGTCGTCGGCGTTGTGCGCCACGGCCACGCCGCTGAATCCCCGCTCGCGGCAGAGCTGCGCGAACCAGGCGTACCTCAGGTCCCTGGCAGCCATCTCTATGCTGATGCCTTTCTCCACGGCGTACTTTGAGGTATCGAAACTCTTGCAGATGAACTCGACTCCGTTGCGCTCGCACCACTCGCGCACGAAAGCCTCGTCCCCGTCACTCTCCTCGCCGCGGAGGTTGAAGTTGCAGTGGGCCACGGCAATGGCTCCGGCCCCGTCCATTGACAGGTACCGCTCCGCCATAAACATAGAGTCTATGCCGCCGCTGACTGCAAGCAGTATCTTCATTTACCTGCGAGGTTTGAAGGTATAGGTGAAGTTGATTGTGAAAGCCTGTTTGAACTGGACTCTGTCCTTTCCGTCGATAATTACTCTAGGATCGTAGATGAGCCAGGTGTTGAACGCGAACTTGATGAACTTGGCGGCCTGCCAGGTTATCTTGTTGTCCCAGTTGACGCGGAGCCTCTCGGGATGGTCAAGATAGTTGGAGAAGAGCACCAGCTGGGTGTCGTATGCGAACACGTCGTTGATGGTCATCTTGAAATTGGCCTTTATCTGGGCACCGAACATAAACAGGACGCTGTGGTAGCGCTCGGGGTCATCCTCGAACGGAAGCATACCGTATGCCTTGCGCAGTTCGGGAATGGTGCAGATCACAAGGCCGCTGGTAACAGGGGAGAAGGTGATGTTGAACCAGTCCGTGGGCACCCACTCCATACCAAGCGCCAGATTGGTGTAGGCAGGGGAGAAGAAGCCTGACTTGATGCCGTCTCCGTACCACTTTCCGTCCTCGTTGCTCAGGTACTTGACCGGAGTG
>JAGCVB010000135.1 GCA_017962585.1 Bacteroidales bacterium | reverse complement strand
TCCGTCGGGACTGGCCGCCACCACTATGTCCTTGAGGCCGTCGCAGAAGATTGGCAGCGAAAGTTCATTTACAATATGTGTATTGTCGTTCTGGGGACCCAGATGTGAATTTCCAATTTCATTGGAGGGCAGTTCCTGGCAAAGGGCGTTCCAGGTACCAAGGTCTTTCCACTGCCCGGTGAAGGGCACCACGGCCACGCTGTCGGCCTTCTCTGCCACTTCGTAGTCGAAACTGATCTTGGGGAAAACCGAGTACTTGGCGCGGACAGCGCTGAAAGTATCCTCTTTTACGTACTTCTCGGCTATATCCAGCACATAGCCGAGCCTGAAGGCGAACACGCCTCCGTTCCACAAGGCACCCTCCTTGAGAAGGAGTTCAGCCTTGGCGGTGTCCGGTTTTTCAGTAAAACGCTCAACCGGCAGGGCGCCGCACACGGGCTCAGCTCCCTTGCGGGGAACCACGTAGCCGAATTTTTCTGAAGGGCAGTCCGGGGTTATTCCCATAAGGACCAGACTGGCCGCGTCGTTTTCCACAGCCTTGACCATACGGGAGACGGTATTGAAATACCCTGCCTCCGTATAAGGGTCACACGGCATTACCACTACCACCTCTTCCCTGCCGCAACCTTTCTCCTTAGCGAGATAACTTACGGCAAGGGCTATGGCCGGGAATGTGTCCCTGCGTTCAGGTTCCAGGACTGTTTCTATGTTCTCTCCCAGTTGATTCTGTATTATGTCCTTCTGAGAAGCGTTTGTAGCAAGGACTATGTCATTGCCCAAACCGGCCTCAGAGGCTTGGCGCAGAACCCTCTGTACCATAGATTCACGATTCCCGTCGGGGCCCTGGAGCAACGGCAGGAACTGTTTTGAACGGGCTTCGTTGGAAAGAGGCCAGAGCCTCTTTCCAGAACCGCCCGATAATAGTATAAGATTCATTATTTCTTTCCGAGAATTGATCCCAGGATGCTCTTTCCTACGCTGCCGAGGATAGATCCTCCTGCTGACTGCTGCTGCTTCTGTCCGCCGCCCTTGAGGGTGAGGAGGATGTCGTTCAGGTCTACGTCTCCGTCACCGTCCTGGTCTTTGAGAATGCCGGACATCTTGGAGAATACCAGAGGAATTGCTGCAAGAAGGGAGCCCTTGAGGACATTGTTGAGATTGAGCTTGCTGAGGATGTTGTTGGTGAACAACTTGCCAGCGAGAGCTGTGATAGGGCTTGCCTCTGCGGCTGTCTTGCCAGTAAGAAGGCTCTTCACGAGATCCAGTCCGCCAGGTTTTGTGGCTGTCTGGGTAAGAGAACCGAGAATTGAGTCTGAGAGGCCTCCGAGGACATTCTTCTTGATGTCTGAAGGGATCTGGATATTGCCGGTAGATGCGAGAACCTGCTGGGCAATGATATCGGTAAGTGATGCCATAATAGTGAATGATTAAAAGTTAATATAGCTTTAGTGTTAACAAATGTAGTAAAAATTACCTTCCTTTATACATAGACTCGTAATACGTCTGGTAATCGCCGGATGTCACGTTGTCCAGCCAGTCCTGGTTCTGGAGATACCACTTCACAGTCTTTTCTATGCCTTCTTCGAACTGGAGAGAAGGCTCCCATCCCAACTCGTTCTTGAGTTTTGTAGAGTCTATGGCGTAACGCAGGTCGTGTCCGGCTCGGTCAGTCACAAAAGTGATGAGGTCCCTGTCGGCACCGTCGGGACGGCCCAGAAGCCTGTCTGTAGTGTCGATGAGCACTTTGATGAGGTCTATGTTTTTCCACTCGTTGAAACCGCCTATGTTGTAGGTTTCCCCTACCCGGCCGTTGTGGAATATGATGTCAATGGCCCTGGCGTGGTCCACTACATACAGCCAGTCCCTGACATTTAGGCCCTGCCCATATACAGGGAGCGGCTTGCGGTTACGTATATTATTGATGAACAAAGGGATAAGTTTCTCAGGGAACTGATACGGGCCGTAATTGTTGCTGCAGTTTGTAATGATTGCAGGCAGGCCGTAGGTGTCGTGGAACGAACGCACGAAGTGGTCGCTGGAAGCCTTGGAAGCACTATATGGGCTGTGGGGCTCGTACTTGTTGGTCTCCTTGAAGAGAGGTGAATCCATCTTGAGGGAACCGTATACTTCGTCTGTGGAAATGTGATAGAAAAGGCGGCGGGGGGAATCCGGCTCCGCAGGAGTCTCCTCCCAGCAAAGGCGGGCGGCCTGGAGTAGGGAGAGCGTTCCTATTACGTTGGTGCGGGCAAAGGTGAAAGGATCCTTTATGGAACGGTCCACGTGGCTTTCTGCAGCCAGATGTATTACTCCGTCTATCTTCTTTTCTTTCATCAGGGAATAAACAGTGTCGAAGTCGGCAATGTCAGCCCTGACAAAAGAGTAATTGGGCTTGTCCTCGATATCCTTCAGATTGGCAAGGTTGCCGGCATAAGTCAACTTGTCAAGGTTGATTATGTCGTATTCCGGATATTTGTTCACGAACAGGCGGACGACGTGGCTGCCGATAAATCCGGCACCGCCTGTTATAAGTATGCGTCTTTTCATTCAGAGGCCAGTTTAAGCAGATATTGTCCGTATTGGTTCTTGATCATAGGCTGCGCCAGGCGGATGAGGTCTTCCGCCGTTATCCAGCCGTTTTCAAAGGCTATGCTCTCAAGGCAGGCAATCTTGAGTCCGGTCCTTTTCTCGATTGTCTCCACGAAGATGGAAGCCTCTGCAAGGGAATCGTGAGTGCCGGTATCCAGCCAGGCGAAGCCGCGGCTGAAGGTATGCACGAGCAGTTCCTTGTCAGCAAGGAAAGCCTGGTTTACGGAAGTGATTTCCAGTTCTCCCCTGGCTGACGGCTTAATGGTGCGGGCTACTTCAACCACCTTGTTGGGATAGAAATAAAGGCCTACCACGGCGTAGTTGCTCTTAGGATTCTCGGGCTTCTCTTCTATGGAAAGGCAGTTGCCCTCGGAGTCGAATTCGGCAACACCGTAGCGCTGCGGATCGCTCACCTTATAGCCGAACACAGAGGCCTTCCCTTGCTGCTCTGCAGCTTCCACTGCAGCCTTGAGTTTTGAGCGGAACCCGCTTCCGTAGAAGATATTGTCTCCCAGAACCAGGCAGACGGAATCGGAGCCTACGAAATCGGCGCCTATGATGAAGGCCTGGGCCAGACCGTCCGGCGAGGGCTGCTCGGCATAGCTGAAGGATACTCCGTAATCTGAACCATCACCCAGGAGACGGCGGAATGCAGGCAGGTCCTGCGGCGTGCTGATAATGAGTATATCCCTGATTCCGGCAAGCATAAGGACGCTTATCGGATAATAAACCATTGGCTTATCATAAATGGGGAGCAACTGCTTTGAGACTCCCTTGGTAATGGGGTAAAGACGGGTGCCGCTTCCTCCGGCCAGTACGATGCCTTTCATCACTAATTATTCTATTATCTACAAATATAACTATTTTTGCGATTATGAAATTCAATCTGGTCTTATTCGATTTGGACGGAACTGTCCTGGACACGCTGCAGGACCTAGGCGATGCAGTCAACTACGCAATGTCAAAGCACGGCTTTCCCACCCATACCTTGGATGAATTCCGATATATGGTAGGGAACGGCGTCAGGAAACTGGTACGCAGGGCAATGCCGGACGAGCTGAAAGGAGATGAGGACTTGCACCAGGAATGCCTGGGTCAGTTCTGGAAATATTATTCAGACCACTTGATAGTCAATACAAAGCCATATCCCGGAATCCCCGAACTGGTAAAGGACCTTCAGGATGCAGGAGTAATAGTAGCAGTTGCATCCAACAAGTTCCAGGAAGGAGCCGACACCCTCATAAACCACTTCTACCCTACCATAGAAACTATTGTAGGCGACCGCCCGGGGCTGCCCCTGAAACCGGATCCGGCAATGGTCAACCTCATTCTTGAACAATACGGCAACAGCGCCACCCTTCGGGAGCACACGGCTCTTGTGGGTGACGCTGTCACTGATATCCAGGCTGCTGCCGCCGCCGGAGTCACCGGCATTGGGGTCAGCTGGGGTTTGAGGCCGGTTTCGGCGCTTCTTGAAATCGGGCACAATCCTGATCTAATCGCCAGGGACGTTCCCCATCTGCGCCAGCTGCTTGGCCTTTGATGATTAATTCTTGAGAGGCTGTCCGAGGAATGAAGCCTCGGCGTCATTCTCGTCCAGGCGGAATACCATGAAGTCAGGCTTTGCAGCAGTGCAGGGCTCCCAGCCGAAGCCAGGGTCGCTGTTCTTGGCAAAGTTGCTCCAGGCGCTTATCATCTTCTCTGAGAGATCCCAGTCTCCCTGTGTCCAAGGCCTCCAGCAGTGCTTGAGGGACTTGAATACGAACCAGAGGTCTGAAGAGTGGAATGCTCCCCTGAGCCTTTGGGTAACCTCGGGATGCTTTCCGTCATCAGGCAGAGGACGTGCAAACTGATATGCATAAGCCTTTCCTCCCTTCTCTTCGCGGTCAAGGCAGAAGGCCTTGATTCCAGGAGACATATCGCCTGAATCGTTCAGGGTGAATCCGATCATATAAGGCACGTTGGCCAGGTTGCCGGTCTTTGCTGCCGTGTCGAAATCCTGCTTTACTACATAACCGTCGATGATAGGTGCGAACATTCCTGCTGCCCTGAGTCCGTGCACGCGGTTGTAGATGTTGACTACCGAGAAGATCTCCTCGGTTGAAGCAGCGCGCATTTTCTGGAGGTCGTCAAGTCCTGCCCAGTCCATGATTTCCTTGTACATATTAGACTGGTCTTCAAGAGTAGTTGTAGCTGCGGAATAGCCGGGAGCGGTGGAGAATCCCTGGGCGCTCATAATGACAGCCTTGTGGAAGAGGCCCCTTGCGATAGGAGACTCGCTGAGGGTACGGGTGCTTCTTCCGCCTCCGCTCTGTCCGAATATCATCACGTTGTCAGGGTCGCCTCCGAACTGGGCGATGTTGGCCTTGATCCACTTGAGGGCCTGAACCTGGTCCATGATTCCGTAGTTTCCTGAAGAACCGTTAGGGTCTTCTGCAATGAGGTCGGGATGGGACATGAATCCGAACATTCCAAGACGGTAGTTGATGGTAACCAGGACGATGTCCTTGGCGGCGAACTCCTCTCCGTCGAACTCAGGCTCGAATCCCCAGCCTTCACGAAGGCCGCCTCCGTGAATCCACATTGCCACGGGGAGTTTCTTGTCTGTCTGGCCAGGAGCCTTTGTATATACGTTCAGATAAAGGCAGTCCTCGCTGTAAGCGGGCTCGTCACCGTATCCCCATTCAGTGGTGTATCCACCAGGATAGTGTACTACCTGGAATCCCGGATGTCCGAAGGTATCGCATACTTTGACGCCTTCCCACGGAACTACAGGCTGAGGAGCTTTCCAACGGAGTTGTCCGATAGGCGGAGCAGCATAAGGGATTCCCTTGTAAACGTACACGCCCTTGAGTTCTCCCTTGATGCCCTGTACCTGGCCACCGTCGATGGTCAGTATAGGGTTCTTTTCGGCGCAGGCGGCCAGAGCCAGCGCTGCTGCTAAAATCATTAAAACTCTTTTCATATAATACAGGTTTAGTTATTTGACAGGGGTGAGACGGTAAGCAACTACGTCGTGAACCGGTACGGTAACGTTTACTACGTTGGTAACCATCTGCTTGCGCTGTTTGCCCTTGCCCTTTACCAGGGTGTTGAAAGGCTTGTCGTTAGGAGTCCAGATGCTCTTTACGGTGTAGTTGATATTGGCGAAGTCGGTCTTGCGGCCGCTGAGTTCGTCGTCAACCTCAAGTGCTGACCAGTCAAGGGCGATGTTTGCAGGCTCCTCGCCGATGTTCATCACGCAGAATGCCCAGTCGCCGTTGACGAGGGGCTTGAACCAGTACTGCAGGGTCTCGGTGTTGATGAGACGGAGTCCCTGGATTCCGAGAGGATCCTGGTCTACTGCGATCATATCCTTGTTGGTGATGATTGCAAGGGATTCAGGGGTGATCTTGGTGAGGTCGTTTCCGAGGAGAAGAGGAGCAGCCATCATGCACCAGATTGTAAAGTGGGCGCGGTCCTCGCTGTCGGTCATTTCGTAGTAGATGCCGTTCACGGTTATGTTGTTTCCAACCTCCAGCATATCAGGATCGTTCCAGTGGCCGGGACCTGCATACTTGCGCAGGGGCTCGTTCTGGTTGATGATGTCGATGATGCTCTGAGGACGCCAGTTGGGTCTTCCCTGCTCGTTGTAGGTGATGGGAACCGGGAGGAAGGCAGGGCCGATGTCGTGGGTGGTACGCCAGGAATGTGCTACGTCTGCGGCCCACTCCCAAGGCTTGCTGGTTCCCCACTCGCACATACTGAAGAGGATGGGACGGCCGGCCTTTCCAAGGGCGTTGCGCATAAGTGTGTATGCTCCCTTTGCATTTACGTTCTGGGTAGCGCACCAGTCGTACTTAAGGTAATCAACTCCCCAGGAAGCATATGTGATGGCATCCTGATACTCGTGGCCGCGGCTTCCGGAATAACCTGCGCAGGTGAAGTTTCCGGCATCGCTGTAGATACCCAGTTTCATACCTTTAGAATGCAGGTAATCTGCAAGGGCCTTCATTCCGTGAGGGAATTTTACGGGGTCGCAGGTGATGAATCCCAGTTCATCCCTTTCTCCGTGCCAGCCATCGTCAAGGTTGAGGTATACGTATCCGGCGTCAACCAGGCCAAGGTCGACCATAGCGTCTGCGGTGGCCATGATGAGTTCTTCATTGATTTCGGTCATGAACCTGTTCCAGGAGTTCCAGCCCATCTGGGGGGTGTCGGCAAGTCCAGGATACTTGGGGATGTCAGCGGAACGTCTTCCCTGGGCGAATGCGTTTCCGGACAGAAGGATCATTGCTGCTGAAGCAATCAGAATAAGTGCTTTTTTCATAATTATGTTGTAAAAAGGTTTAAATCACAAAACGGGTGAGAGTCTGTATACCAGTACGTCGTGGGAAGGAACTGTAACGTTTACCACGTTGTTCACCATCTGCCTGTTCTTCCTTACCTTGGTGTTGAAAGGCTTGGCTGACTTGTTCCAAAGGTCGCGGGCGGTATATGTGGTGCCTGCGAAGTCGGTCTTGCGGCCGCTGAGGTCGTCGTCAACCTCGAGTGCGGACCAGTCGAGGGCGATGTTTGCAGCGTCAGGGCCGGTGTTCATTATGCAGAATGCCCAGTCCCCGCCTACCAGAGGCTTGAACCAGTACTGAAGGTCATTCTCTTTCTTGAGGCGCAGACCCTGGATTCCGAGAGGATCCTGGTCTATTGCGATGACATCCTTGTTGGTGATTATGGCAAGGGTCTCCTGGGAGATGTCCCTGAGGTCGTTTCCGAGGATGAGGGGAGCTGCGAGCATGCACCACATTGTGAAGTGCGCGCGGTCTTCGCTCTCTGTCATAGCCCAGGTGATTTCATCCACCGTTATGACGTTGCCTACTTCCAGCATGTCGGGGTCGTTCCAATGTCCGGGACCTGCATACTTGCGCAGGGGCTCGGTCTGCTCTATGATCTCGTATACGCTCTGAGGCTTCCACCTGCGGCGTCCGTCAGGGAAATACGAAGTTTCTGCAGGAAGGAAGGCGGGACCGATGTCGTGGGTGGTGCGCCAGGAATGTGCGACGTCCTCGGCCCACTCCCAGGGCTTGCTGGTTCCCCATTCGCACATGCTGAATACCATGGGGCGTCCGGCCTTGGTGATTGCGTTGCGCATTGTGATGTATGCGTCTTTAGCATTCACGTTCTGGGTGGAGCACCAGTCGTACTTCACATAATCCACTTCCCAGGATGCATAGGTGAGGGCGTCCTGATACTCGTAGCCGCGGCTTCCGGTGCAGCCGTTGCAGGTGAAATCTCCAGCGTCGCTGTAGATGCCGAACTTGAGACCCTTGGAGTGGATGTACTCGCCGATGGCCTTCATACCGGAAGGGAATTTCTTGGGATCGCCCTGGACGAAACCGAGGTTGTTCCTCTCTCCGTGCCATCCGTCGTCAATGTTTACGTATACATATCCTGCATCTACGAGACCCAGTTCGACCATTGCGTCGACTGTTTCCTTGATGATGTCTTCATTGATGTCGGTCATGAATTTGTTCCAGGAACTCCAGCCCATCTGGGGAGTTTCGCATACGCCTGGCCATTTGGGAAGATCGGCAGTACGTCTTTGTGCGCCGGCCGGAATGAAGAATGCGGCAAGCGCCAGGATCAGCATAAGTTTTTTCATCTAGGTGGTTATTTAAGTTTTTATTGTTCAATAATAGTAATTATTGAGTTTTTTTGCAAATATAAGCTCCAAGTATTTTCCTATATTTGCACTGATGGATGAAATCCTGGAAGGAAAGCTCCGCTCGTGGGCTCAAAAATACGACAATCTGGAATATTTCAAGGAAGACCCCGTGGCCTTTCCCAGGCTGTTCTTTCAGAGAGGCGCAAGCCTGCAGGACATAGAAGTGGCGGCGGTGTTCGCCGCGCACTTCGCCTGGGGCCGGCGCGCCATGATCGTGCGGGACTGCAACCGGCTTTTTGACGAAATGTCCTGGAAGCCGTACGATTACATAATGCGTGGGAACTGGCGCTGCGACAGCACCTCCGCGCATCGGACGGTGCGTTGGAGCGAGGTCGCCGCCATCTGCTCCAGGCTGAAGGACTTCTACTGCCAGGCCCCGTCACTGGAGACGCTTGACGCCTCGCAGATGAGGACCAGGATTTTCGGACAGAAAGAAGACGCGAAGGCCGCAAACAAGAAAATCCACATGATGCGCCGTTGGATGGTGCGCCGTGACGGAATAGTGGACCTGGGGCTGTGGAAAGACACGGACCCGGCTTCGCTGGTAATCCCTCTGGACGTCCACGTTTATGACGAGGCCTCGGCGCTGGGACTCACTACCCGCAGGGCCAAGGACTTTGCCACTGCCCTTGAAATCACTGACGCTTTCAGGGAAATATGGCCCCAGGACCCCTGTATGGGAGATTTTGCATTGTTCGGTTACGGAATAGATAAAGGATAGGATGCCAAAAATGTATATCATATCGGGCTGCAACGGCTCGGGAAAGACCACCGCAAGCTACTCGCTGCTTCCGGAAATCCTTGACTGCAAGGAATTCGTGAACTCCGACGAGTTTGCCAAGAGCCTCTCCCCTTTCGACCCGTCCGCGGCCTCAGTATCGGCCAGCCGCTATATGCTGCTGAAATGCCGGTACCTGCTTGACAGGAGACAGAATTTCTGCGTGGAGACCACCCTGGCCACGCGCTCGCTTCTGAAAACAATCCAGGAAGCGCAGTCGCGCGGATACGAGATAACCATACTGTATTTCTGGCTGGAGTCACCCGAACTGGGCATAAAGAGAGTGAAGCAGCGAGTGGATGCCGGAGGGCACAACATCCCCGAAGACACCATCCGTCGACGGTACTATATGGGGTTGAAATACTTCTTCAAGGACTATATGCCGGCGTGTGATTTCTGGCTGCTTGCAGACAACTCCAAATCGCCTTTCACAACGATAGCCGAGGGCTCCCGCTCGGGAACCACCATCTACGACCCTGTCAAATACGACATCATCTGGCAACAGGCGCACTAAAAAGACAATGATCAACCCAAAAGAATACTACCTTGACACATTCCGCGTGACGGAGCCCCTTATGGAGAACCTCATAGCAGGCGCACTCCGGAGCGGCGGGGACTACGCGGACCTATATTTCGAAAACACAGTCTATTCCGACCTGCTTCTGCGCGACGGTCAGGTTGCCTCGGGAGGCCTCCACACTGACTTCGGCGTGGGAATCAGGGTCCTCAAGGGAGACAAGACAGGCTACGCGTACACAGAGAGCACCGACCCTGCCGAGATGATGCAGGCGGCAAAGGCCGCCGCGACCATATCGCTGCAGGGAGGCGTGGGGGCGGAGCGCGCCGAGGCGTCCGTCGGACGCCATGGCGGGAAGCCCAACCCCGCCGCCGACCGCTACCCCATGGAGCAGGACTGGCGGGAGACAAGCGCGTCGGCATTCGTCCCTATGCTGGAGAAACTGCAGAGGCTGATTGAGAGCAAGGACAGCCGCGTCATAAAGGTCATCGCAATGCTTGGCTCCCAAGTGAGCGACATCCTGATGTTCAATTCCTTAGGAGAACTGAAATACGACACCAGGCCTATGGGAAGCCTGTCTGTTTCGGTCATCTTCAAGCAAGGAGAAGTGGTGGAAAACAAGTCAGCCTCCCGCAGCTGGCGCATAGGCGCCGAGATGATGGACGACGCCCTGCTGGAAGAGCTTGCCGCGGAGGTTGTCTCGGGCATTGACGAGCGTTTCCAGGCAATCCGCCCCAAAGGCGGCAAGATGAGCGTGGTGATGGGCGCCGGAGCCTCCGGAATCCTGCTTCACGAGGCAATGGGCCACGCCTTCGAGGCCGACTTCAACCGCAAGGGGCAGTCGGTGTTCAGCGACAAGATGGGCAAGCGCATCTGCGACAAGGGCATAACCATTGTGGACGACGGCACAATCCGCGGCAACCGCGGTTCCATCAATTTCGACGACGAACTCGTGGCCGGGCAGCGGACGGTGATGGTGGAAGACGGCGTCCTGACCTCATATCTGCACGACCGCATCAGCTCAAAGTTCTACGGAGTGCCCCCTACCGGCAACGGCAGGCGCGAGTCATTCCGCTATCACCCTATCCCGCGTATGCGCTGCACATATATGGAAAGCGGCCAGGCCAAGTCCCAGGACATTATTGCGTCCGTTAAGAAAGGCGTTTTCGTGGACCAGTTCTCCAACGGACAGGTCAAGATTGGCGAAGGTGACTTCACTTTTTACGTCAAAAGCGGATTCCTGATTGAGAACGGCCGACTTTCAGCTCCGATCAAGGATATAAACATAATTGGCAACGGCCCCGCCGCCCTGGCTGATATGCGTATGGTTGCGGACGACCTGATAATAGATCCCGGAACCTGGACCTGCGGCAAGGAGCAGAGCGTTCCAGTGTCGTGCGGCATCCCGACGGTGCTTGTAGAAAACTTGACAGTGGGAGGAGAATGAGTATGATAGACAGCAGAGAAATAGAACTGGCGCGCAAATGCCTTGAGTCCGCAATGGCCAAAGGGGCTCAGAAAGTACGTGTCACCCTTAACAAGAACATAATGGACCTTGCCGGGACCCTCAACGGAGAGTTGGACAAGACCAGCCACTGCCTGGACAGGTCCCTTTCGATAAACCTGATAGTTGACGGAAGGTTCGGCAGTTTTTCCACCAACCGCATAGAGGATACCGACGGTTTTCTGGACAAGGCCATAGAAAAGGTCAGGATGCTTGCAAAGGACCAGTACCGGGACCTCCCCTCCCCGGAGCGCACAGCCAAAGACGCCCCGGAAGGAACTGAACTTGGCCTTTGCGACCCCGACTACCCCAATACGGATGCTGACAGGCGCATTGAGACCGCCCTCAAGGCTTCCATTTTCAAGAGCCGTCCGGAAGGGTTGGTTTCAGAAGAGGCGGAGTATTCCGAGACAATATCAGACTCCTTGATCCTGGATTCACAGGGGCTGTACTGCCGCCATACCGAAACCGGCTTCGACTACGGGGTGGAGATGACCGTCGAAGACAAACAGGGAAACAAGTTCAGCGGATACTGGTGGGACGCTTCCGTATGGCGCAACAAACTGGATACCAGCGTCATATGCCCCAAGGCTCTGGAGAGGGCAAGGGCTCAGATGGATCCCAAGCCGTTCAAAAGCGGCAAATACAATATGGTCATAGACAGCGAAGTTGCCTCCCGCGTCGTAAGTCCTGTCCTGAGCGCACTGAGCGCATATGCTATACAGCAGAACAACTCATTCCTTACCGGTAAAGTGGGACAGAAAGTGTTCCCTGAGGGTCTGACAATAATTGACGACTGCCGCATAGCCGGGCAGAGCGGAAGCCGCCTCTTCGACTCCGAGGGAGTAGCCACCAAAACCGTCCCCATAATCGAGAACGGCGTGGTGAAGCAGTATTTCATCAATACATACATGGCCGGCAAGATGGGAATGGAGCCGACGCTCGAGTCAGCCATCCGCCCCAGGGTGAAAGGATGGCCCCGGCCGGGTCTGGACAGGCAGCGCATCCTTGAAATGTGCGGCAGCGGCATCCTGGTAACAGGCTTCAACGGAGGCAACTCCAACAGTTCCACCGGGGATTTCTCGTACGGAATCGAGGGTTTCGCCTTCAAGGATGGGACAATTATCCATCCTGTCCGGGAGATGCTCATAACGGGCAATTTCCTGACCCTATGGAACAACTTGACGGCTGCGGGAGAGGACGCGCGCAGCTGTATGTCAAAACTTATTCCTACCTTAGCGTTCTCAAACGTAGATTTTAGCGCATAGAACAATATGAAGATTCAGGACAAATACGCCGTAGCGCTTGCATACGAGCTTACAGTAGACGGACAGATAGTAGATTCAGCCACCGAGGCACAGCCTCTGGAGTACATCCACGGCTGCAACATGCTCATACCCCGCTTCGAGGAAGAAGTTGAAGGAAAGGAGCCCGGAGAGGACTTCGCATTCATCCTTTCTCCCGAGGAGGGTTATGGCGAGCGCAACCCCAAGTTGCGTTTCGACATCCCCAAGGAGTCGTTTGCTATTGACGGGAAAGTCCGCGAGGACCTGCTGATAATAGGACAGGTGATCCCTATGCTCAACTCTGCCGGACAGGTATGCCACGCTCAGATAGTCGAGGTCAAGGACAATGACGTGACAGTGGACTTCAACCACCCTATGGCAGGTAAGACGCTCAATTTCAAGGGAAAGGTGGTTTCAGTACGCGAAGCCACGGAGAACGAACTCAAGTCTGCCAACCATTGCGACTGCGGAGATGAAGGATGCGACTGCTGCGGACACGACCACGGAGACGGCGACTGCTGCGGACACAACCACGATGACGGTTGCTGCTGCCACCATCACGACTCCTAGGAACGGTCCTGATAGTCAGTGATATCGAAGGTTTCGGGCTTGACTTTCCCGAACCACTCCCCGACTTTGGCTTTTGCTTTGCCCCGCACTTCAGGAGTGATGTTGCGGGCAATCTTGTATATGGCCAGAGCCAGACCTGCTATGTCGTCAGTAAAGCCTCCGGGAAGAAAATCGGGGAAGATGTCTATGGGAAGTATTAGATAACCCAGGGCTCCGTAGACTATCAGCTTGTCCTTCTTTGAAATAGAAGGACTCTGAAGCGCATAGTACAGCACCAGGGCGTAATAGACAGCCTTGGCGCCTATCCTTCTGGCGAATTTCTTTATCTTTTTCCAGAACTTGTCGGCATTGTAGTACGCCGTATACCTTTCAAGGTCCTTGGGAGCTTTCATATCACAAAGTTACGAATATTTTAATATATTTGTGAGTTATGAAAACTGCGGTTGTAATTCTCAACTGGAATACCAGGCAGTACCTGCAGCAGTTCCTTCCCGGCTTGACGCAGAGCATCGGCGGAATGGACGCGGAAGTGGTAGTGGCGGACAACGCCTCCACAGACGGCTCCCTGGACCTGGTCCGGGAGCAGTTCCCTCAGGTCAGGTGCATATCCCTGGACAAGAATTACGGCTTTACAGGAGGCTATAACAGGGCTTTGGAGCAGATTGACGCGGAGTACTATGTCCTCATCAATTCTGACATAGAGGTGACTGAAAGATGGCTCGGCCCGCTGGAGGAGTGGATGGACAGCCACCCCGAATGCGGAGCCTGCGGTCCCAAACTGCTGTCATTCTACCAGAGGGACAGGTTCGAGTACGCCGGGGCCGCGGGAGGCCTGATGGACCGCTGGGGCTACACCTACTGCAGGGGCAGGATAATGAGCCGCACGGCTTTGGATTCAGGCCAGTACGACTCCCCCGCCAGCGTGATGTGGGTGACAGGAGCCTGCCTGATGGTCCGCAGCGCCCTGTGGAAGAAACTCGGAGGCCTGGACGACAGGTTCTTCGCCCATATGGAGGAGATTGACTTCTGCTGGAGGCTCCAGCTGCAGGGATACAAGGTGCAGGTGGTTCCGCAAAGCGTGGTGTACCACCTGGGCGGAGGCACGCTGCCGCAGAATTCGCCCTGGAAACTTAAACTGAACTACCGCAACAATCTCCTGCTCCTGGACAACAACCTGGCATTGAGCAAAGGCAAGACCAGGGCGGCCGTGGTAATCAGGTGGAGACTGCTGCTTGACCGCTGCTCGCAGATGGTATACTGGCTCAAGGGGCAGAAAGAATACGTCAAGGCCGTGTCCGAGGCTCACGATGAGTTCCGCAAGATGCGCAGGCCGGCTGACGGACGCAGCGGACGCTGCCGCATCGACGGGCTGTCGGGCAGAATAATGTTTATCGAATTCTTAAAAAGAAAAATATGAGAATAGTTATCGTCGGAGCCGGAGAAGTTGGCTCACACCTAGCAAAAATGCTGGCGAACGAAGGCAGCGAAATCACCGTAGTGGACAAGGACCCCCAGCGCCTTGCGCGCGTGGTGACACTCGCAGACGTGGCAACCGTACAGGGCAGCCCTACATCCATCAGCGTCCTGCGTGAGGCAGGAGTCCCGGGGGCAGACCTCTTCGTAGCCGTATATCCTGCAATGATCCAGGAAATCAACATCGTCAGCGCCATCCTTGCCAAGAACCTCGGCGCCAAGAAAGTGACCGTCCGCATAAACGAGGAGGAATACCTCAACGCAGAGAACAAGGTCCTTTTCAAGGAAATGGGCATAGAACTGATGTTCTACCCCGAGAAGATAGCAGCCGACGAGATAACCGACCAGCTCAAGCACTCTGCCGGATCCGAGTCCCTGGATTTCGCCCACGGAAGGCTGCAGATCGCAGCTTTCAAGCTTGAGGACGAGTCCCAACTGCTGGATATGACACTGGCGGAGTTCGCTGCTCTCGCCCAGGAGAACGACATCCAGTTCAGGGCCATCGCCATCACCCGAAACGACCAGACCATCATCCCTAAATACGACACCAAGTTCCTGTATCACGACCTCGTCTTCACCATCGCCAAGCGCGAGGGCATCGCTCCCCTTATGGAGTATTTCGGCTGCAAGAAGGTGGAGATTGACAAGGTTATGATCTACGGCGGCTCAGAGATCGGAGAACTGCTGGCAAAATCACTGTACCAGAAGATGTCCAACGTCAAGATCATAGACAAGGACAAGGCCCGCTGCATCGAACTCTCTGAAAAGCTTCCGGAGAGCATCCTGGTGTCCAACGGAGACGGACGCAACTCCGACTTCCTGATTGACGAGTCCATCAAGGACTACGATGCCTTCGTAGCGGTAACTGACAGCGACGAGACCAACATCCTCAGCTGCGTTGTAGCCCACAAACTGGGAGTAAACCGCACCATCGCCGAGGTGGAAAACATTGAATACATCCACCTTGCCGAGGAGATGGGAGTCGACACAGTCATCAACAAGAAACTCATCACGGCAGGAAGGATATTCAAGTTCACCCTCAGCGGAAAGGCCCGCTTCGTCAAGTATATGGGCGGAACCGATGCCGAGATCCTGGAATACACCGTATCTCCCGGCAGCCCCATCACCAAGAAGCCTCTCAAGGACCTCAATTTCCCGGAGAACGCCATCATAGGAGGTGTCATCCGCGGAAGCGAATCGATGATAGCCGTGGGAGACACCCAGATAGAGGCATACGACCGCGTGGCGGTGTTCGCGCTTCCAGCGTCAGTGTCTGCCGTTGACAAGTTCTTCAGGGAATAATCCATAGGATTACTGCCACTTTGTCATATTCCGCCGGATGGCAGATTCTTTGATGGTCTGCTATCAGGATATATTTGAAAACTTCATAACTATGGCCAATAACGAAGAGAAGACTGAAGAGAAATCAGTAAAGAAAAACTCCTCCGCATCCCAGAAGAAGATCAAGGCGATGGAAGAGGAACTGCAGAAAGCAAACGAACAGATAGATAAACTCAAGGAAGACAACCTCAAGCTCCTGGCAGAGTTCGAGACATTCAGGCGCCGCACCGCCGAAGACAGGCTTAACCTGGTGGGCTCCGCATCGGCAGACACCATCAAGGGAATGCTTCCCGTCCTGGACGACTGCGAAAGGGCTATCAAGATGCTCGAAAGTTCTTCCGACGAAGCCGCAAAAGAGGGCACTTCACTCATTTACAACAAGTTGATGGGATACCTCAAAGGCAAGGGCCTGGAGGTAATCGAGGCAAAGGGAAAGGTGTTCGACACTGATTTCCACGAGGCCGTGTCCCAGTTCCCCGCTCCTGAGGAGAAGGACAAAGGCACCGTGCTGGATGTGGTCCAGACAGGCTACACTCTCAACGGCAAGGTCATCAGGTATGCTAAAGTTGTAGTAGGAGCATAAACAATGGCAGAAAAAAGAGATTACTACGAAGTCCTTGGGATAAACAAGCAGGCCTCGGCAGACGAAATAAAGAGCGCGTACCGCAAGGCTGCCATCAAATGGCATCCGGACAAGTGGGTCGACGGCACCGAGCAGGAGAAGAAGACCGCGGAGGACAAGTTCAAGGAAGCCTCCGAGGCTTACTCCGTCCTCAGCGATCCTGACAAGAGGGCCAAGTACGACCAGTTCGGCTTCGCGGGCGTCGACGGAGCCGGCGGAGGTTTCGACTTCAGCCAGGGCTTCGGCAACCTCAACGACATCCTCAACAATCTGTTCGGAGGTGCCTTCGGCGGATTCGGAGGATTCGGAGGTTTTGGCGGCTTCGGCTCCAGCGGCAGCAACGCCGGACAAAGGTCCTATCGCGGCCGCGACATCCGCACACGCGTGAAACTCACGCTGGAAGAGATGGCCAACGGCGCCGAAAAGGAGGTCAGCATAGAGCGCAACCGCCCCTGCCCCGACTGTAACGGCAAGGGCACCAAGAACGCTTCAGACATAAAAACCTGCCCTACCTGCAAAGGCAGCGGCCAGGTGCAGCACGTCGCCAACACCCTGTTCGGGCGTACTATGACGTACACCACCTGCCCTCAGTGCAACGGAGAAGGCAAGGTGGTATCCAACCCCTGCCGTCATTGCGGAGGCTCCGGCCTGGTACGCAAGCGCGAAACAGTAAAAGTCAAGATTCCTGCCGGAGTCGAGGACGGAATGCAGCTGTCGATACGCTCAGAAGGCCATTCCGCCCCTCATAACGGCACCAACGGCGACCTCCTGGTAATAGTGGAGGCTATCGAGCACCAGTACCTGAAACGCGACGGAAACAACCTCTATTACACGGCCCTGGTATCTGCAATGGACGCAATGTTGGGAACTACCATAAGCGTTCCCACCCTGGGAGGCAGCGAGAACCTCAAGATCGAAGCAGGCACCCAGTCCGGAACCATCGTCCGCCTCAAAGGAAAAGGAATGCCGTCCTTGAACGGTTACGGCAAAGGCGACCAGTACGTAAAGATACTTGTCTGGATGCCTCGCAAGCTTTCCCGCTCTGAAAGGGAGAAACTTGAAGAGATGCGCTCCAGCAGTTCATTCAAGCCGGATCTGTCAAGGGAGGACAAAGCCTGGTACGATAAGGAAAAAAATATCTTTTAATTGTTTGCAGGCTAAAAATTTATTTTTACCTTTGCAGTCCATTTCAGCAGCCTCTCTTTGAACGGGTCAATGACGCTGCACTTTTAGAGCAAACAAGCAATTATGGATTTGATTAAAGTTGTAGAGCAGTCTTTCGCAAACGAGAAAGTTGCCTCCTACCCCGAGTTCAAGGCCGGTGACACCATCACCGTGACCTCAAAGATTAAAGAAGGTGACAAATTCCGCCTGCAGAATTTCAGGGGAACCGTCATCCAGATCAGCGGTGCTACACCTTACACCCGCACATTCACCGTGCGCAAGGTATCAGGCGGTATCGGAGTCGAGAAGATCTTCCCCTACCAGTCCCCCAGCATCGAGAAGATAGAGATCAACAAGTACGGCAAAGTTCGTCGCGCACGCATATTCTACCTCCGTGACCTCTCTGGTAAGAAGGCCCGCATCAAGGAGAAGAAGTTCGTCGCCAAGAAGGCCGAATAGCAACATCGCGGGCGGCACTGCCCGCATAACGGCTCCTTAGCTCAACTGAATAGAGCATCTGACTACGGATCAGAAGGTTACAGGTTTGAATCCTGTAGGAGTCACGATAAAACCACGCTAGAACGCGTTCTGGCGTGGTTTTTCTTTTCCACTTAACCACAACTTAACCACCAACTCTTTTTCTTACCATTGTACTAGATCGCACGAATTTAGTTTGCAACACTCTGGAATACAATAAGTTACGCAGCTATTTTCATATCTTTGCCACAGCTCAGCAGAGTTGTGGCTTTTTGTCGTTCTTGCTGAGGAATTGTATAACCAATGGAATCTAACATTACTTACAGTCTCATCCTGAACAAAAGTCAGGCAGACTATCTCTCCACAAGCAAGTACGGGTTCAACCGTATGCAAGCCCTGGTATCCTTGATTGACCTCACGAATACGACTGAAGAGGAATACAAGATAAAGGGCTTCTCCGTCACCATTTATGTCGGCCAGATTGTGGCCTCAGAAGTTGAACTGTCCCATATCTGGAAATGCGACCGCAAAACTGTATCAAGAGTCCTGGACCAGATGAATCAGGTGGGACTTATATCAACCATCCAGAACAACCGGACCAGCATCCACACCCTACTCTGCGTCGCAAGCTGGCGTATTGACAACAAGCCGGTCTGGAACAAATACTACAAAAAAGTGAACGATCGATAGGATGAAGAAGGCAGCAGCGAACCACCAATCATTGCTGCACATAAAAACCAATAGCCCCGAAAAGGAGTGCTGTAACCAATCGGCAATATCTACCGGAAGGTGCCGCGATTCTATCGCGACACCGCCAAAGCAAGAAATACCAATGTCGTACAGTTTCGCAAGCGTCCTGTCCAACAATGGCTCCTTTTACGCTCCCAGGCTCGCATTGGGGCTGACCAACAAAGTTTGTCAGAATGAAAAAGAAAGTCAAGAATCCGAAGCCTAGGCGTACCATGCACCTGGACGCCCGTGTCACTCAGGAAGAGTTCAAGACGATTAAGAGCAAAGCCTATATATGCGGGCTGACCATTAGTGATTACATTCGAAGATGCGCCCTGGGACATCGTCCCAAACGACATCTTACGGACAGGGAAATCAAGGCCTACTGCAGCATCTATGAAGCAAGGAGAGATCTGATCAATATCGCAAATGCCCTCAGAGGACGTAGCGAGGAAGAGAAACTACTCATCTTCTCTGACGTAAAATTCATGCAAGACTGGACGAAAGCAGCAAGCGACCTAATCGTCTATTGGGACAACACTGTAAAGAAAATGAAAGAATAATGAACCAACAACTAGTTATGATTGCAAAAGCCACTGTTGTCTCATACGGCGGCAACGCCACACGGTATTCGGCCAACAAAGAAGAAGCCGAGATTGTCAAGATACATCATCTTCCCCCTGACATTTCAGCCAGCGGCATGTGGACAATGATGCATGCCCTCCAGTTGAAGTATCGGGACAAGCTGAACCGGCACCGTCCGATGGTCAATACGTCCATCCGGATTGAAGTCTCCCCCTCCGAGGAGGAATCATCCGGCTGGACAATGAAGGAATGGAGAAAACTCGCAGATAAGTTCATCCGTGAGTTTGATTCCGTTGACCTATCTGGCAGAGCTAAACGGGACAGCGCCAAATCAACAAACCTCCGCAACAGTCAATATGTTGTCTCGCTTCATCATGACAGCGACAGTGGCATTCTGCATCTTCACATTAACGCTAACCGTATCGATATGGACGGAAACGTCAATGATGCCCATTTCATCCATGAACGGGCAATGGAGGCTGCTAAACAGGTTTCAATAGAATACGGATGGGTTCTGGCCGAAGAGATCCGAAAGAATCATATCAACACTCTATCTGATGACTGTAAAGCCATTCTGGAAGAGATGCGCTCCTTCAGCTGGGAAGCGTATGAAGCCAAGCTTAATAAGCGGGGTTACAGTATCGAATTCCGACGGGATAGCATGGATACGATAACCGGGTACAGCATCCTGTGGGGCAATTCCAGATACAAGTCTTCCCTGCTCGGGGAAAGGAGGTTTACTCCTTCCCGAATCATCGACACCTGGAGGAGACTGCATCCAGAAGCCGAACAGCTGGTATTAGCAAAGCCGCATGTCGAAAGGCCCGCAGGCACACCCTCCAGGCAGAACTCTCCCCAGCCAAAGCTACAGGCAAGCAAGAAGGAAAGTTCCAATGTGGTCCATCAGGAGATCATTGTGGATGAAGACAAATACCGTGTTGTCCTTCCCCGGCCGATCTACAGTTTCTTCCTTCACGAATCCACTGCACCAGAAGACAACCCTGATTCGAGCCGGGCTAAGGTAGTACATACGGCTATGCTCCTTTTCGCGGAATACGTTGACGGTGCCACTCAGTTCGCGGAAAACTGCGGAGGAGGAGGAAGGTCCTCTTCGGACGACTGGGGAAAGAAACGTGACGATGATGATTGGACCTGGGCCCGACGCTGCCTGAAGTGGGCTCAAGAATCCAACAAACGCAAAAATGAATACAGACGACGCAGATAAACCGCAACAAGTATGAGTAACACGAAAAAGCCCAAAACCTCCGGATTGGGCGATATCAAAACCCGGATGGACAACATCGCAAAGAAAGATGATGTCCGTCAGGAATCCCTGAGACTCGATTCGATACTTGAAAAACTACAAGCGGCCAATGATGAACTTAAGGCAACTATAAAGGATGCCGAGAGCTTAATCACTGAATTGAAGACTCTTGACAGATCGGTAAGGGGACTTGTTTCTGATGTTCTGTCATATTTGAATACCATCAAGGAGCAACTCTCCAGCATAAAGGCAATCCAATTCAAGGCACAGATTGATGACCAGTCTATATCCCAATTGAAAAAAACTCAGAAAGAGGCGGTTGATGGGTTTAAAAGCACCTTGTTTGAGTTATTACGGCGCACAAATCTGACACTTGACCAATTCGAGAGTGGCTTATGGAATGTCCTTAAAGAGCGCGGAATCTGGCTGTCTCCAGGTTCCTTGAGGTGGATCTATCCCTCTATAGGGGTCTGCGTTGTGTATACAGTCCTAAAGTTCGGATTTTGGATAGCTCGATTGATAACTCAAGGAGTATAAAAAGTGACAAACTTTAATTTACCGAGTGTCTAGAACTCAACCCTCCAGCTAAAGTTTGGCAGTATTGGCAGCAGGGCTATCTCCTTCCAGGACTCGGTCCTGGTGTCAAAGTACAGCATAAACGGATTGAAGTGGTTGGTGACGTTGCATACGCCCACGTTCACGATATGCTTCAGGCGGCCGGTCTTGAACCCCGTCTGCCAGCCAATGTCCAGGCGAAACACCGTGGGCATGTGGTAGTTGTT
>JAGCVB010000134.1 GCA_017962585.1 Bacteroidales bacterium | reverse complement strand
CTGCAGCAGCAGGACCAGGAGTTCCAGCAGTACGCAGCCCAGAAGCAGCAGGAAATGAACGAGGAGCAGTCAGTAATGCTCAACCAGATTGCCGATGCAATCAACACCTATATCCAGAAATACAACGAGGTCAAGCAGTTCTCCATGATTATCTCTACCCAGGGTGACATCCTTGCCGCTCCGGTGGTTACCGCAGACCCCGAACTTGACATCACCGACGAGCTTATCGCCGGACTCAACGAAGAGTATATCAAAACCAAGAACAACCCCAAGTAATTGAAAAACTTTCGCCGCATACTGATTCTCATCCTGTGCCTGCTGCCTCTGGCAATGCAAGCGCAGGATCAGCAGGGTCAGCAGGACAAGGACTACACTGTCCACACTGTAAAATGGTATGAGGATCTCAATTCCATAGCCAGGAACTACAATGTGGACCCTCAGGACATCATAGACCTGAACGGACTCAAGAGTTCCATCCTCAAGAGCCGTCAGCAGTTGAAAATTCCCCTGAAGAAAGCCAAGGACAAACTTTCCGAAGCAGGACAGGCGGTAAGGGACGCGGCGCAGCAGACTGCCGAGGCCCTGGACAGCGCAACCACCTCGTGGGGCGAGTATCTGGGCCAGATTATCTCCAAGATTTTCAACAAGGAGACCGACACGGTCAACGCCACCCTTATACTGCCATTCAATACCTCCTCCGGAATAAACGGTTCCAATTACGACTTCTACAGCGGCGTCCTGCTGGCGGTAAAGGACTTCTCGGACCAGGGAATCAATACCAACCTTCAGGTATTCGATTTCCAGGGAAGCAGCAATCCTGCAAGTTACTCCGAACTCTCCAAGTCCGACATAATCCTTGGGCCTCTGTCCACTTCCAACATCACGGCGGTGCTGGACGACTGCGCTTGGAACCAGTATGTAATATCACCCCTCGACTCCAGGGCGGCCGCCCTTGCAGAAGAGGGAAGGCACGTGATCCAGGCTCCTTCTTCCGCCGACTCCCAGTTCGACGAGATTATAACGTGGATAAAGGAAGACTTCAAGTCAGGAGACAAGGTCATACTCTTCACCGAAAACAACTCCGCACAGACCGCCCTGGCCTCCAAGCTGGCTCAGTCCGGTCTCCAGTACTCCACTGTCAATTACGGCATCCTTCAGGGCCGCAACATAGAATACAGCCTGCAGAACCAGATGACTAAGACAGGCGCCAACCACGTCGTGATCGCTTCTGACAAAGAGGCCTTCGTGAACGATGTCGTAAGGAACCTCAACCTTATGTCCTTCAGGGATTTCAACGTAATCCTCTATGGTCCTTCCCGCATCCGCAACTTCGAGACCATAGACGTCGAGAATTTCCACAACACCCATCTGCACCTCTGCTCTTCGTATTTCGTAGATTATGACGACCCCGCCGTCAAGAGTTTCCTGATGACCTACAGGGCCCTCTTCAACGCAGAGCCTACCGCGTATTCCTTCCAGGGATACGACACTGCAAAGTATTTCATCGGTTTGTTCGTAAACTACGGATCCGACTGGATCAGGCACCTTGACGATAACCGCTACCGCGGCCTGCAGACAGATTTCAAATTCTCCAGGAATTTCCAGGGAGGATACCTCAACAAAGCGGTCAGAAGGATTGTCTACAATCCGGACTGGACAGTTACCCTATTGAAATAATAGAGCTTTAGCGTTTGCTATTGCGGCCTCCGTAACGGTAGAGCCGCTTAGCATACGTGCAAGTTCCTTTATCCTGCCTTCATTGTCCAGAAGGGACATCGAAGAGGTGACGCTGCTGCCGGAAGTCTTTGAAACCAGATAGTGGGCGCGTCCCTTTGCGGCAACTTGCGGTAAATGGGTTATGGCGAACACCTGCATCATCTCTCCCATACTGCATATCATAGATCCCATCTTGTCGGCCACGCTTCCCGAAACACCAGTATCAATCTCGTCGAAGATCATTGTGGGCATCTTGGTATACTCGGCCATCAAAGCCTTGAAGCATAGCATTATACGGGACACTTCCCCACCTGACGCGCACTTTGCCAGTTCTACGGGATTGCGGCCTGAGGCGCTGAACAGAAACACTACTGCGTCCTTACCGGTCTGGGTCTGAGGGGCTGGAAGGATCTCTGCCTTGAACACTGCATTCTCCAATTCAAGGAAATGGATGGATTCCTCTATCTTGTCCGAGAAACCCTTGCATGCCTGCTCGCGCGATGCGTGCAGAGCCTCGGCTGTCTGGAGGTATTTCCTCTGCTTGGCCGCCAGGGCTGCGCTCAGCACTTCCATCCTCTCCACCAGGGAGGCGGAGTCGTACAGCGCGTTTGCATAGGAATTGCGGATGGCTATCAACTCGTCCACCGTCTTGCAGTTATGCTTGTTCAGGAGGCCGTAGATGAGCGACATCCTTTCTTCCACTTCCTGGAGGCGCTGAGGAGCGGCGTTCACAGAAGAGAATGCCTCCTGCACTTCAGACAGGACGTCGTCCAACTCTATTCTGGATGATTCCAGGCGGGAGGCAAGTTGGGCGGCATCAGGGACGTAGTCGCTGATGCGCGTCAGGAGCCTCTGAGCCTCCTTCAGGGCCGGAATCACGGCCCTTCCTTCGTCCTGTCCGGACTCGAAGAGTTCCTGCACTCCGGCGAGGCTCTCCTTTATGAGTTCGGCGTTGGCCAACTGCTTCTGCTCCGCCTCAAGTTCTTCCAACTCATTGGACCTGAGGCGGGCCGCCTCAAGCTGATTGAGTTGGGCGCGGGTGTACTCCCGCTCGCCGGAAAGTGTCTGAAGATGAGTTGTGATGGTGTCTACCTCGGTTTTTATGGCCTGCATCTCCCTGAACGTGTCCTTGCATTCCTGAAGCAACTGTCCGTTTCCGGCAAAACGGTCCAGGATAGACAGCTGGAAACTGCGGTCCGTCAGAAGAAGGCTTTGGTGCTGGGAGTGTACGTCTATGAGATGTGAGGACAGGCTGGAGAGGACTCCTACCTGCACCGGACAGTCGTTCACGAAACTGCGGCTGCGCCCGCTGGCGTTCACCACGCGGCGTATTATAAGGTGGCCGTTCTCCCAGTCAACGTCGTTTTCTTCCAGGAGAGAGCGTATGAATTCGTCTTCATCGAAGATGTCGAACTCGGCCTCCACCACGCAACTGTCCGCTCCTTCCATTATGACGGCGGCGTCCGCCTTTGCGCCCATAAGCAGGGACAGCGCGCCCAGAAGGATGGACTTTCCGGCTCCTGTCTGCCCGGTAATAATCACTAGACCCTCCGGAAAAGTGACATCCAGAGAGTCTATCAAAATGTAATTCTTGATATGGAGGGCGCTAAGCATAGAGATTATTCTCCTTTGCCGTCCTGAGCTTTCCTGTAAAAGAGTTCGTTGTTCTCGAATTCGGTGATGGCTACCAGGTCCGGTTTAGGCTGGCGCTCGTAGTACTTTGAGATTTCTATCTGCTCCTTGTTCTCGAAAACCTCCTCCATGGTGTCACGCTCGTTGCGGAAATCCTCAAGTTTCTTGTTGAGTTCCTTTTTCTCTGCAAGCGCGATCTGGTTGGCTCTCTTATATAAAATGACTACGGACTCGTAGATGTTGCCCGTGGGGGCTGCGATGTTCTTGACGTCCCTTGTGACGGTGTTTCCGGGGACTTTCTTGATCTTGTTTTCCATTATCTAAATAAACTTGTCAGTAATAATACACCTGACCAGTTCCCAAAAGTTTCATAATATTTTTATTGCTGATGCCTCAGCAGCTGCTGCCTCTCTTTCTCGAATTCCTTCTCCTTGCCTTCCAGTTCCTCTGCCGATCCGTTGAACCTGCCGAGTGCGTTAAGAGCCCTCTTATACATGGTATCCAACTCCTTGCGGTACGAAGACTCGGCGAACTCACCTATGAAGTTGTAGTAGTCGTCCACGAAAGACAGGTACCTGTCCTTCTGCCTTGCCTCCACACTGTTCAGGGCATATTTGTAAGAAGCCATTGCGGTGTAGTAGAGTATATCCTCGCGATAGATGTTGTCAGAGTCGTCTTTGAGGACGTTGCGCAGAGCCGTCATGGCTGCGAGATAGTCCTCCATCTTGTAATACAGCTTGGCGTTCTCGTATGCCTTGCGGTCAAGACGTTCTCCCAGGTCGTCGAGCATCGCCTTGCACTCTTCCATATTCTTGTTCTCCGGGAACTCTATTATATACTCGCTGATTGCGGTTATGGCGGTGTTGGTGGGAACCTGGTCCAGTTCGTACCTGAGAGTGAAATCGTACAGGCACTTCACTCGCAGGAACGTGGCGTTCTCTGTGAAAGGGCTTCCGTGGAAGTTGGTGATGAAAGTATTCAGGTTGGCCTCGGCGGTGTCATAGTCGCCGTCCATATAATTGCACAGGCCCCTGTAAAACTGGACTGTGTCGTCCCTCGCCGTTCCACTGTATGCTAATGACATGGATTCGAACAGAGTGGCGGCCTTGCGGTACTGGCCCGAGTTGAAGTATTCGAATGCTGCGTCGTACTTGGCGTCGCTGTCCCCGCTTGCCAGCAAGACGTCAAACTCTGTCTTGCAGCCTGCCGCGGTCAACAGCAGTGCCAGGAGGACGGGGAATAATTTAAGTATCTTCATCTTATTTCAAAAAATTCTTGGCATCAATGGCGGCCTTGCAGCCTGAAGCGGCGGCGGCTACGGCCTGCCTGTAATCAGGGTCCTGGACGTCTCCGGCGGCAAACACTCCGGGAACGTTGGTCTGGGTTGTCTTTGCCCTGGTGACTATGTAGCCCTGCTCATCTGTCTCCACCCATTCCTTGAATACATCTGAATTGGGATGGTGGCCGATGGCCAGGAAGAACCCGTCAACTGCAATATCAAAAACAGTACCGTCCTTCCGCAGAAGGCGCACTCCCGTCACGCCGGATGCGTCGCCCAGCACTTCCTGGGTGTTGCAATTCCAGAGTACTTCTATGTTGGGGGTCTCCAGCACCTTCTTCTGCATTGCCTCTGAGGCACGGAAGACGTCGCGGCGCACTATCATATACACCTTCCTGCAAAGGCTGGCCAGATATGTGGCCTCTTCGCAGGCGGTATCGCCTCCTCCCACAACAGCCACGTCCTTCTTGCGGTAGAAGAAACCGTCGCAGGTGGCGCAGGCTGACACTCCCATCCCT
This sequence comes from Bacteroidales bacterium, assembly GCA_017962585.1. Lineage (GTDB taxonomy): Bacteria > Bacteroidota > Bacteroidia > Bacteroidales > UBA932 > Cryptobacteroides. The sequence continues at coordinate 24,381 of JAGCVB010000134.1, read as the reverse complement.
TTGAACTTCTCTTCTGAGGGCAGTCCGAGGTACTTGGCGGTGGCGCCGGTGGCTATTATCACCGTATCGGCCAGCAGTTCTTCCTTTCTGTCAGTGAAGAGCTTGAGAGGATGTGAGGAGAAATCGACCTTGACTATGTTTCCGCGACGAATGTCTGCGCCAAGGCCCGCGGCCTGGCTGCGCATCTGAGTCATCAGGGTGTTGGCGTCCACTCCCCCGGGGAATCCCGGGAAGTTCTCCACTACAGTGGTGGTAGTGAGCTGCCCTCCGGGCTGGTTGCCTTCATACAATACCGGGTCCATCGCAGCCCTTGCAGCATATATTGCGGCAGTATAACCGGCAGGGCCGCCCCCTATGATCAGACATTTTATACTTTCCATCGCAGATTACAAACTAGTACAGGAAACAAAGATAACGAGTTTTTTCTATTATTAAATCACTATATTTGTATACTAGGTATGCAAAAGTTCAAGGCTTTGCTCAAACAGCATAAACTGAAAGCCACGCCACAGAGACTTGCGGTGCACAACGTCATGCTCCAGCTCATACACGCTAGCGCAGAACAAGTTGCAGACGTCCTGAAAGAAGCGTCAGAATCCAAGGTGTCAGTATCGTCGGTGTACAACATCCTTTCCCAGATGGCTTCACTGGGAATTTACGGGCGCCGGCTGAGCGTGAACAACGTAATGTACTTTGACGTGAACCCGGAGAACCATCTGCATCTGTACGACCCTCAGAACAACATTTTCAAGGATGTCCAGGACCCGGACCTCCTGATGGAAATAGAAGAGAGAATAAAAAGACACCGATACCGCGGTTTCAGGGTGAGCAGCGTCGAGGTCAATGTAATATGTCACCCTCCAAAGAAAAGAAAGAAACAATCATAAATTATGAAAAAGATCATCCTCGCCCTGGCAGTCTTGCTGGGCATTTCATCTTGTAAGATCGAACGAGACCTGTCCATAGTCGTACAGGAAATGATGAACATAGAGAACGGCCTTCTGGTAAACGACCTGGGTGTGAGATACTCTATCAGCGACATGAGTATGGCAAGCGAAATCCTGAAGCAGCAGAGAGTGTTCATTACAGGTACTGCCGTGCAATCCGACGTAGCAGGTTATGACTATTCTCTAAAACCTTACGAATGGTATAGTGTAAGCGTGCAGGAATGCGCAACGATGAGTTCTGCCGAAGACCCGGACGAGACCTGGGGCACTTCCCCCGTGGAACTCACCCACGTATGGTTCCAGAGTGGTTATATCAACGCCCTTGTCACCGTTTCCTTCGACTCTGAAGAAGAGTATGACGGAGAGGTGAACATGGTGTTCGATGACACTCGCAGCAGCGACAGCCATCTATACTTCATCCTAAAGAACAAGCAGGAAGGTAAAACCTGGGAAGACGAAGACCTCACCGCAGACAAGGTAGCTTTCGGCGGACAGTTCTATTCCTTCCCCTACACTCAGTGTTACGACCAGGCATTCAAGGGAGAGCAGGCTGTCACCATTGAATGGGAATGGTTCAAACCCGGCCCCTATGAAGGAGAATTACCCTACCGGACCGTTACGGACAAGCAGGGTAATTACACTATTACTGTAAAGTAAGGATTATTCTACGAAGGCTACAATCTCGCCTTTAGCCACGGTCTCGCCCTGGCGTCCGAGAGTTGCTACAACCCTGCCGCTGACGGCGGGGTTGATTTCTTCCAGTCCGTAGTAAGTCTGGACGTATCCCATAGGGGATCCGGCCTTCACCTCGGTTCCGGCGACAGGAGCCTTGGAAGCGTCCTTTACGTCAACCTCCCAGAGAAGCTGTCCACGGGCGGGAGCCTGCACGGCGGTAGCCTTGGGATACTTCTTCACGAGGGCGTCTACGTCGAACTTGGGAACCTCTACGACGGGGCGGACAATCTCCTTGGGAGCGCCGGCCTTTGCCTTGAGGTCTTCGAGTTCCTTGTAGAAACGCTCCTTGGCCACGCCGCTCTTGTAGTCGCGGTACTGGCGCTCGTGCATTGCAAACTCGAAGAGTTCCTCCTGGTCCTGACCCTCGTCCCAGCCTTCTTCCTTCATCATCTGGCGGAAGTGAGGCAGAGCATCAGGATAGTTGTCCTGAGGGTTCTCGGTGTGGAACTCGTAGCCGTTCTTCTTTGCAAGTTCTACGATTTCCGGTGCCAGAGGGCCGGGGAGGTTGCCCATCTTGCCCTGGATCATTCCCCAGGTGTCCTTGTCTATGTTGCTGAAGCGCTCCTTGCCCTGGCTCATCGCGAAGATGTTCATGAGGGCGGTGTTCTTTGTATACTGGCTGAAAGGAGTTACGAGGGGCGGGTATCCGAGCTTGGGCCATACGTACTCGACCTCCTTGAAGAGTTTCACGAGAAGTTCGTCGATTGTGCTCTCGTGCTCTCCGTGTGCGCGTTCTGCGGCGTTGATGGCGCCCTTGAACACCTCAAGGTCTGCCATCATGGATCCCATCATTCCACCAGGAAGGCCGCAGCCTACCAGCAGTGATGTCATCTTGGAGTTGGAAGGATTGATCCAGTATCCAAGGAAGTCGTCGATGAAACTCTGGGTGAGTTTGCGCACTTCCATATATGCGTCCATGTTCACGTCCTTTACGAGGAATCCGTCGGCCTTGAGCATCTGCTGGATGGTGATTACGTCCGGATGAACCTTTCCCCAGGAGAGAGGCTCTACTGCAACGTCGAGGTACTCGGCGCCTGCACGGGCGACCTCAAGCATAGAAGCTACCGAGAAACCGGGGCCTGTGTGACCGTGGTACTGAACCTTTATATGAGGATACTTCTTCTTGATGTCGGCTACGAGCTCTCCCAAGACGTTGGGGCGTCCTACTCCAGCCATGTCCTTGAGGGCGATTTCGTCAGTTCCGTACTCGACCAGCTTGTCCACTACTCCCATATAGTACTCTACTGTATGTACGGGAGAATGGGTGATGGAGAGGGCGGCCTGGGAGATCATTCCGGCCTTCTTGGCATATTCCACTGAGAGCTTGAGGTTGCGGTGGTCGTTAAGACCGCAGAAAGAACGGGCGATCTGGGTTCCCTGGGCTTTCTTGACTTTGAACATAAGCTCGCGCACGTCTGCAGGAACAGGGAACATTCTCAAACCGTTGAGTCCCCTCTCCAGCATATGTGTCTCTATGCCGGCCTTGTTGAACGGAGCGGTCCATTTCCTTACCGCAACGTTGGGGTTCTCTCCGAAAAGGAGGTTAACCTGCTCGAAAGCACCGCCGTTGGACTCGATTCTGTCAAAGCAACCCATGTCGATGATTGCGGGCGCAACCTGCACAAGTTGGTCCACTCTTGGAACGTACTTGCCGGATGACTGCCACATATCCCTGTAAACGAGGGAGAATTTAATTTCTCTAGCCATATTGTTTTAAAAAATTTCTTTTATTTGCAAAGTGTGCAAATATAACTTTTTTTGTTTACTTTTACACACCGTCAAATACCTGAATTATGAAAAAAATCATAAACATATTTTTATTCATAACAATCTGCATCTTTGCCTCCGCACAGGACATAGTTTCCGTGAGCGGACAGGTGGTGGATTCGGAGTCGTCCCGCCCGGTTACGGCAGCGTCGGTTAACCTTGACGGGACCAACATCTCTATCATTACCAATTCAGAAGGTAAGTTCTCTCTCAAGATGCCTTCCGCCCAGGCGGCCGGAGGAAGAATCGTCATCAGCCATCTGGGCTACGTTATCAGTGTAACCCCAGTATCGGATTTTCCCTCAGATGAGGAAAAGTATCTGACTATCCGCCTGGTTCCAATGTCTCTCCAGTTGGACGAAGCCGTCATCAAGGCGGTGGATCCCCTCGTGCTGTTCCGCACTGCGTATGCCAGGGTCAAGGAAAACTACCCCCAGCAGCGCGTAGGAATGACTACGTTCTACCGTGAGATGATCCGCAAGGACAACACAAAGTACCTTGTCCTGAACGAAGCCATCGTGGACGTGGACAAGGGCGCGTATACTGGATTCAGCGCCGACAGGGCAGCAATTTATAAAGGCCGTGGCAGCGTCAATGTCAGCCCGTCCGACACCCTGTTCGTCAAGTTCCAGGGCGGAATCACCACTGCGCTGGCAATAGACATGGTCAAGAACCCGTTCCTCGGACTGGACCTCTACACCGCCTGTGACGCATACCAGTTCTCCCTTGGCGAGATGGCCAACATAGACGACATTCCGTTCTATGTCCTGGAATTCACTCCCCGCAAGCGGGAGTTCGAGTATATGTACTCCGGCAAGCTGTACGTTGACATGGAGAGTTACGCTATAGCCAGGATGGAATTCCAGTTGAACTTCAGCGACTATACCAGGGAAGACGCCGCCAAGCTCTTCATAGTGTCCACCCCTACAAGGACCAGGTTCTCCATGGACCACGCCGAATATACGGTCAACTTCAAGAAGTCAGACGGCAAATGGTATTTCGACTACTCCAAGACAGACCTGGGCTTCTATGCCAGGAAGACCCGCTCCCTTTTCCGCCATTACTATCAAATCACCTCCGAAATGGCCGTGACCGACCATAAGGAAGAGGCCCTGATAATAGAGGGACAGGACAGGGTGCGCACCAACGCCATCCTCACCGATGACATCCAGGCATACTCAGACCCCGACTTCTGGGAGGATTACAACGTAATCCAGCCGGAGCAGTCCATCCAGAATGCCATCCAGCGCATTATCAGGCAACTTAACAGGAGAAGATAATCCCTTCCGGCAGAAAAACGGATGACCATATTGCAAGGTTCAAAAGTTTTTGTACCTTTGCAACTCCAACACGGTGCGATTAGTTCAGTTGGTAGAGCACCAGATTGTGGTTCTGGGTGTCGTGGGTTCGAGCCCCACATCGCACCCCAACTGAAAAAGCCTGCGAGAAATCGCGGGCTTTTTCAGTTGGTGCCGATGCGCCAGTCTATCCCCCTGCACTCCCAGGTAATGACTACAGGCGGGGTTTCTTGATTACTCTCAAGACGAGGGAGATCATATAGATGATCACTCCATAAAAGACCGGGATCAAGGCTATCTTCAAGCCGCCGAAGAAAACGCCCGGGGATATAAGGTCGAAAAGGCCGGTGACACTTTCTCCCAAATCGTCCGAAACCTGCTGAAGCGCTACGAACATCTGGCGGATGCCTATCATAAGCGTAAAGAATCCAAATACCAATGCAAAGATCCCGATTTCCTTAATCCAACGGGGAGCTTTCCAGGCGGCGAAGAAAAGGGCAACTAGAAGAATTGTGAGGATGGTCATATAACCGGCTCCTCCTTGCATAAAGAGTTCGAACATACTCAACGATATTTATAGGTTTGACATTCTGATGCAAATGTAAGGGACGGGCATCCTTTTCCAAAGCCGAAACCCCACGTACGGCAGTTAAAACCCCAATGTCGCTTTTTATATTGGCAGAACCTTGGTTCGTTTGCTATATTTGTGTCGGGAATGAAACGGTTTCTAATCATATCATACTGGATAACTGCCATACTTTTGATGGCGATTGTACTCAGCAGTCTTGATTACAGCTTCCTTGAAGCGTTGTTCATCGGGTCGCTGTTCCTCCCCGGCGCCCTGGCAGCCAGATACTTCTTCCCAAAGGTCAACTATAACAACAGATGGTCCGGCATTGGTGAAACAATCTTTATTGTATTGGGAATCTTGTTTGGAGAAATCCTTCTGTTTATGATCGCCCATTTTTGCATCCTTTCCTTCAGGGGGCTTCTTCCCGGGGCTATTATTAACTTACCTGACCTTCCTAACATATTGTCGAATCCGGTTTTCATTGCTATCATTCTGACTTCCCTTGCCGCCGGCAGCCATTTCTTTGAAGCGTGGTTGGACAAGAAATACCCTGGCCGGGCCGGCTCTATCTCTTTTACCTCTGACAGGAAGTCGGTAACGCTGCCGATAAACGAAATCCTATACGTAGAATCCAATGACGATGCTACGACCATAATCGCTTCAGACGGCCGTCGGTTCAAGAATTACACCCCAATATCCCAATGGGAAGCCAGTCTCAAGCCCCATTTCATCCGAATCCATCGTTCCTTTCTAGTGAACAAGGCCGCCATAACCCGGATAGACGTCGACCTCTTATACATCGATGACATTCAATTACCCATATCCCGGAAGTACAAGAATGCGGTCGGAGACGTTTTAAACGTTTGAAAACGGTTAGCACGGATAGTTTTTTCCATATTTGGGAAAAACTTGGACTATGAAAATAAAAGAACTGTGCGAAAGCGAAAGACCCAGGGAGAGGCTGTTTTCGCAGGGGGCGCCGTCCCTGAGCAACGGCGAACTGATGGCCGTGCTGCTTAATACGGGCAACCGTGGAAAGAACGTCGTGGAGATGGCCCAGGAGGTATTGTCTGCGGCCAATGGCAGCCTGATAACACTGGCAGGTATGTCCCTGGCTCAGTTGGAGAAAGTGGACGGGATAGGCAGGAGCAAGGCGGCAACCCTGGCCGCGTGCTTCGAACTGGGGCGGAGGCTGTTCTCGGAAAGAGCCGCATTCAAGAAATACCCTGTCGTGTCTCCCCAGGTAGTTTACGAACTTATGATACCCCACCTGCTGGGGCTAGACCACGAGGAATGCTGGATATTGTTCCTCAACAACGCCCAGTACTGCACCGGACGCCATAGAGTGTCATCAGGAGGACTGGATTCCACAATCATAGACCTTAAGGACATCACCAGGATGGCGCTGGACAGACGCGCTTCGTTCCTCATCCTGGTGCATAACCATCCCTCAGGGAGTCCCCTCCCCAGCCAGGAAGATCTCAGGCAGACCCAGGCGCTGAAAAAAGCCCTTACGCCTATGGGCATCGGGCTTATGGATCACGTCATTATCTGCAATGACTGCTATTACAGTTTCTCGGACGAAGAGATGAAGACTGTGAACTGCTAGAGTTCCTTGCGGAGACGCGCCTTGGGGATTCCCAACTGGTCCCTGTACTTGGCGATTGTTCGGCGGGCAACCTTGTAGCCCAGGGCCGTCATCTGCTCTACGAGCTGGTCGTCGGTGAGGGGACGGCGCTTGTCCTCCTTCTCCACGCAGTCAGTAAGGGCTTTCTTCAACTCCCTGGTGGATACCTCCTCTCCTTCCTGGTTCTCAAGACCTTCTGAGAAGAAGAACTTCAGGGGGAATATGCCGAAATGCGTCTCTATATACTTGCTGTTGACCACGCGGGAGATTGTGGAGATGTCGAAACCGGTGATTTCGGCAATGTCCTTGAGCACCATAGGGCGGAGGTTGGTCTCGTCACCGTCCATAAAGTAGTCGTGCTGATAGTCTATTATGGCCTTCATCGTGGTTTCCAGCGTGTTGAAACGCTGTTTCAGGGCCTCTACGAATCGCTTCGCGGAATCTATCTTCTGCTTTACGAACACGGCCGCCTCCTTGTCTTCCTTGTTGTCGGAATACTTGGCAGTCTCCAGCATATCGGAGTACTTGCGCTTTACCTTTACCTCAGGAATCTTGAACTTGGGCATAGATAAGACCAGTTCACCGTCCACGAGGTCGAGCATGAAATCAGGGACTATCTGCTGGGACTTGTCGTTGTAGGAGTCGTCTATCTGGCCGCCGGGAGAAGGGTTGAGTTTCAGTATCCTGGCCATAGCGGCCTTGAGCTGCTCGGCGCTCATCCCGGTACGGTTGAGTATCTTCTGGAAATGCTTGCTGGCAAAATCGGCGAAATACTTGTCTATTATCAGGATGGCGGTATTGTTCTCGGGAGAGGGCTTTGAGGCCTTCAACTGCAGAAGGAGGCACTCCCTGAGGTCGCGTGCGCCTATCCCCGGAGGGTCGAATTCCTGGATTATGGAGAGCATTGCCTTGACTTCGTCGAAGTCGGTCTCTATGTTTGCGCGGAAGGCGAGGTCGTCCACGAGGGATTCCAGGTCCCTGCGGAGGTAGCCGTCCTCGTCAAGGCTGCCTATGATGAAACGCGCCACATCGGTCTGGTGGGGGGACAGATGCCTGAAGCCGAGCTGTTCCTCCAGCGACTGGTAAAAACTCTCCTTGACTGAAAATGTGTTGTACTCCGGGCGCTCGTCGTTGCCCCAGTTCTTGACGCTGAGCTTGTATGCGGGAATGGAATCGTCGTCCTTTACTTCATCCAGGGATACGTCCTTGGGCTGGTCGGATTCATCGTCGTCCCGACCGTCGGAAGAGTGGTCGTCATCCAGCACAGGATTGTTGTCAAACTCATCCTTGACTTTCTGGCTCAATTCCTGGAGCGGTGTCTCTATGAGCTTGATGGTCTGAATTTGCAGCGGTGAAAGTTTCTGCTGCTGCTTTTGCGCCAGTTCCTGCTTTATCATCTGCTATGGATGCGCCCCGGGAACTTGTCAAAGGTTTGACAGCTCTGGAGTAATAGGCCTGACAAGATGCAGAGTATCGATTATATACGAATCTCTCTTGTCTACGACCGGATAGTTTATGGTTTCTTTAACGATGAATGCCGTGGGGAATTCTCCCTGAATCTGCTGCATCAGCTGTATGGCCTCGGAACGTGTCCTGAAATCGCCTACAGTGACCTTGAAGAACGGGCTGGTGAAGCTGCGGTACGCCATTATTCCGGGATGGTTGGCCTGGAAACGCCTCTGGGCCTCTTCGGAGGCGCCGCGGGAGTTCTGCTTGTTGTCAAAATAGATGCGCACCCTGTAGCCGGAAATCTTCTCTGACTTGTTGTCCTCAATATGCTTTGTCATTCCGTTGCGGATTTTATCCGGCTGGGACACCGTCACGGTTCCCTTTCCACTGTTCAGAAGGGAAAAAATGTTCTTTCCCATCAGGGTGGTGTCCATCTGGGCGGATTGGCGCACGACAACTGAATCTACGAGCTGATAGCCCTGGGGTACTACTATGTTCTGGGCGCGGAGCGACATTGCCCCGGCCGCAGCCAAAACCAATATGTAAAGTAACTTCTTCATCTTCCTAAAATCCTGTGACGTCCTTGAGCAGGTCTTCTACATTGAAAGGATCCAGCTTTATCTGGCGCTTGATTCCGTTCTTGAGGGAAGCGTCCATCTGAAGTTCCAGAGTGAATCCTTCGTAATCTTTGTTGTTTATGATGTTCAACAGGTCAAGAAGGCCCATCGAACGGCTTAACGTGGCGGTGCAGGGCACTTTGTAAGACTGCACGCTCCTCTTCTGTACATCCACCGGGCCTCCCGTAAGGAAAATGACGGAGTCTACGCCGTCGCGGAGCACCACGCCCTGAATGTCAGAAATGGTAAACGAAGTGGCGGGATTGTCAATCTCCACGTCCAGTATGGCATCGACGGCGGTGAAGCCGCGGGGGGAGGCAGAATCAAGCTTGAAGGAGTTGATCCTGATGTCCTCGAAGCGGCCGCAGGAAATGGCTGCAACCAATAAAACGACCAGTGCCAGAAGGCGTGTAGAGTGTATCCTTTTCATCTTCTCAATTTGGACAAAGATATAGAAATTCACGTAAAAATCCTATCTTTGGCACCTGAAACCCTCAAGGGTCGTGCCAAAGGGATGAAAGTATACATAGAGACATACGGATGCCAGATGAACGTGAACGACACGGAGGTCGTTTTCTCCATTCTGGCAGGCCACGGATACCAGCGCACTGAAGACATTGCGCAGGCCGACCTCATAATGGCAAACACCTGCTCTGTGAGGGACAACGCCGAGCAGCGCATCTGGGGCCGCATAGACCAGTTCATGATCCAGAAGAAGGCGCGCGAAGGCGTGCTCATAGGCATACTCGGCTGCATGGCAGAGAGACTCAAGGACGCGCTGCTGGACACCGGCAAGGTGGACATAGTTGCGGGGCCTGACGCCTACCGCATCCTGCCGCAACTGATTGCCGCCGCCCGCGAGGGCCATCCCCAGATGAACGTCCTGCTTTCGCGTGAGGAAACCTACGGGGACATCTCCCCCGTGCGCATCGACAAGAACGGGGTTTCGGCGTTCATCTCCATTATGCGCGGATGCAACAACGTGTGCTCCTACTGCGTGGTGCCTTACACTCGCGGCGCCGAACGCAGCCGGGACCCGCACACCATAGTGCGGGAGGCCTGCGAAGTGTTCGCCGCCGGCTACAAGGAGGTCACCCTGCTGGGACAGAACGTTGACTCCTACAAATACGAAGACACCGACTTCGCCAAGCTGCTGTCGATGGTGGCTGAAATCAGTCCCTTGCTGCGGGTGCGCTTCTCCACTTCCAACCCCCAGGACATCTCGGACGATGTCATATACACCATGGCCCGCTACCCCAACATCTGCAAGCACATACACCTCCCCGTACAGTCAGGCTCAGACCGCATCCTCCAGAAGATGCGCCGCCGCTACACCCGGGAGTGGTACCTGCAGCGCGTCGCCTTCATCCGCAGCGTCATCCCCGACTGCGGACTCACCACCGACGTCATCGCGGGCTTCTGCTCCGAGACTGAGGAAGACCACCTTCAGACCCTATCCCTCTTCGAGGAAGTGGTCTTCGACGCGGCCTTCATGTTCTACTACTCCGAGCGCCCCGGCACCATAGCCGCCCGCAACTATCCCGACGACGTCCCCCTGGACGTCAAGACCCGCCGCCTGAACGAGATCATCGCCCTTCAGGGAAAGATGAGCCTCAAGAGTTACAGCGCCGACTTAGGCAAGACTTTCGAGGTCCTCGTAGAGGGCCCCTCGAAGAAGAATCCGGACGAACTCTGCGGGCGTGCCTCCAACAACAAAATGTGCGTCTTCCCCGACACCGTCCACAAGGCAGGAGACTACGTTACCGTCAAAGTTCTCTCCTGCACCCCCGCCACCCTCATATGCGCCCTCGTCTAGCAATTATATTCCTGTGCCTTTCCATCTTTGCAAATGCCCAGGAAAACAACAGAACCTACAATAGTGAGGTCACTTTGACCGCCGGGCTTTATGCCCCTTTAACCCAGAATAATGGAAGTGACCTGCTGCTCACTTTATCGTACGGCCACTTCTTCTATAACGGCCTGGGCTATACTGCTGGCATTCAATACGTTCCCAGCGTAGTAAATGTCAATGACATCCTGGGCTTCCCCGTTGCAGTTGCATTCAGGACTGGCTACAAAGATGCATCGGAGAGGTTTGAAAGTGTGGCAGGCAATGCGGCACGAAGCGCCCGCATCAACGGGGGCGACAATCAGAATACCCTGGCAAACGCCCTCCTGGGCCTTTTCAACCAGACTCAGTTCTATCTAGGCGTCACACCCGGTTACATTTTCGGAGAATCCACGAAGGTTGGCTGGAGCAAGACAGGTAAGCTGTCTCACGATGAATTCTGGACTGAAAGGAAGTCTCCGCTGTATCTTTCCCTGGATGGAGGCATAGCCTTCAACTGCAGCATCTGGCGCATTGACCTGAGACTTCAGCCGGCCGTCCATTACTGGCTGACAAACAATCTGGTAACTCACGCCTCTGTAGTCGATGAGATTTCCGGTCCCCTGTCAGACAGAACCTCCACTCCAAGGTGGTTCTTCTCCCTGTCCGGCGGCCTCTCCTTCAGGTTCTGACAACCCCCTCTACAGCCATTACTGCTCCCCACGGTGCTCTCCGGGAATTATTGCACTTGAAGAGGATCTGGGAGGAGGTGCGTGGCAGATAACTGGCTGAAAATCAACTACATCACACCTGCAATACCCCTTGAAATAAAGGGTATCGGTTAGTTTATCTTACTGACTGTCAATATATTATGCGCCACGCTCCATTGTAGGAATGCCCGGTTGGATTATAGTACTTTCTTTTTCCTTCGTTCCCCGGAGGGGATAGCTGGGAGAGGTGTTAAAAACTTTGTGGAAAAAAATGTAAGGTATTGGAAGAAAATGGAAAATTATTTATAATTTTGCACACTACGAAACGTAACGCATTATGCTCACTTTTATCGGCGAATACACTTGCAAACTGGACGACAAAGGCCGCCTGGTAATGCCTTCTGCATTCAAGAATATCCTGCCGGAAGGAGGAGACTTGCGCTTCGTCGTGAAGAAAGACATTTTCGCTCCCTGCCTGGAGATGTACCCCTTTGAAGAGTGGGAAAGACAGTCCGCAGAGGTGAAGTCGAAACTGAACTTCTTCAACGCCGAGCACGCAAAGTTCTGGAGAGAGTATATGAGAAACCGGTCCGTAGTGGAGCCCGATCCAAAATTCGGCCGTATTTCTATCTCCAGGAAGTTGCTCGATGCAATAGGAATAACCAAGGAAGCAGTTTTCTGCGGCAATGACTACAAGATAGAAATCTGGGCCAAGGATCAGTACGAGGCCAGTCAGATTACTAACGAAGAATACATTGCCATAGCCGGAAAACTATCTGAACAGAGATAGGAGGAGGCCAAAGCAATGTCCGAATACCACAACCCCGTCCTTCTTGAAGAAAGCGTAAGCGCCATAATAGGCGACACGTCCGGCGTATATGCCGATGCCACTTTCGGAGGAGGCGGCCACAGCGCCCTCATCCTGTCAAGACTGTCCCGCAAAGGAAGGCTCCTGGCATTCGACAGAGACGCCGACGCACTTGAAAACGCCCCGGCCGACAAAAGGCTGACCCTCATACACAACAACTTCCGATTCATCCACAACTTCGCGTTGCTGCACGAAGTTGAGTTCGACGGAATACTGGCAGACCTGGGAGTGTCGTCCCACCAGTTCGACACCGAAGAGAGAGGATTCTCGTTCCGCTTCGACACCGCACTGGATATGAGGATGAACGCCGACGGAGGCCGCACCGCTGCAGACGTGGTCAACGACAGCACGGTTGAGAGACTTGAAGAGATACTCAGGCTGTACGGCGAGGTGGAGAACGCGGGCAAGGTGGCAAAGTTGATAGACGCGGCGCGCCGGCTCTCCCCCATCCGGACGACGGGAGACCTGAACAAGGCCGTGGAAAGCGCCCTGCCGCCGTACGCCGACCATAAATGGCTGGCAAAGCTTTATCAGGCGCTGCGCATAGAAGTGAACGAGGAGATGCGCTCTCTGGAGAAGTTCCTTCAAGGAGCAGCCGAGAGCCTGAAGCAAGGCGGAAAACTGGCGGTCATAACCTACCACTCCCTGGAAGACAGGATGGTGAAGAACTTCATCAAGACCGGAAATGTGGAAGGCAACGAGCAGAGGGACGTGTACGGCAACAATTCGGCGCCGCTGAAAGCCGTGAACCGCAAGCCCATCCTTCCGACCGAAGAAGAGATACAGACAAACACCCGCGCCAGAAGCGCGAAACTAAGAATAGCGGAGAAGAACTAGATGACAGAGACCAAGAAAAAATTCAGGCTGTCAGACGTGTGGAAGTTCCTGAAGAACTCCCTGGTGGCAATCCTTAGAGGAGAACTGCTCCTCAGGCTCAACGTCAACAAATACTTCCCGCAGATTGCCTACACGTTCCTGCTGTTCGCCCTGTCCATCCTGTTCAGTTTAATGGTGGACGGGACCCTGGGCAAAGTAGAACAGAACAAGCAGACCCTGCAGGAACTGGAAAGGCTCAATTCCCAGAAGACATTCGAACTCATCACCCTCAACCGCAGGAGCACCGTAGCCACCCTGCTGGAGGAACAGGGCTCGGACGTGGCGGAGCCGACAAGGCCGGCGCAGATACTGAAATAGATTCCCGGTCAGGCCGGGAATGACGGAACAAAGAATTGGAAGGACGGAACAAAGAATTATGGAAGAAGTAAAGATCAACAAGAAGAAAAGGGACAGCGTAGGCCGCGGCCTGCACTGGTTCTACCTGTTGTTCCTGCTTATATCCATAGGCCTGATAGTCCGCCTTGTCTACCTCATCTTCGTATTCAAGCCGGATCCGGGCATAGAAGCCCTGCTCACTCCGTCATCCACAAAGACTACCATCGAGCCCAAGCGAGGAGCCATCCTGGCTTATGACGGAAGAGTCCTGGCAATGTCATTCACCTGCTACGACCTGTATATGGACTGCACCGTCCGCAAGGAGGCGTACGCCCAGAGAGAAAACGGGGCGGAACTGGAAAAGGAATGGCTCGCCAAGGCGAATGAACTGGCCAAGGGCCTCTCTGAAATCCTCGGGGACAAGAGCGCGGCTGAATACTACAACCTGATACGCGACGGCAGGGCCAACAACCGCAAGTACGTCAATATCTGCCGGGGCGTGGATGAGGGCACGTACCGCCGCATTGCCGAGTTGCCGCTGTTCAACGAGGGGCGCTACGCGGGAGGTCTCATCGACGATGAGAAGTACATCGTCCGCAAATACCCTTACGGCACTCTTGCCAGGAGGACGGTAGGTTTCGTGCGCCGAAACGAGAGCGTGCGCAACAGCCGCGTGGGAATCGAGGGCCGATACGACCACATCCTCCACGGAGAGGAAGGCGTCGAGTACATGCGCACCACGGACCTTGGAAGGGTGAGGGACTACGCCGGAGAATACCGCCTTGCCACTGACGGCCAGGACGTTCGCACCACCCTGAACATAGACATCCAGGACGTGGCCGAAAGGGCGCTCCGCGCACAGATTGAGGACGACTCCGAACTTGAGGGAGGCTGCACCATAGTTATGGACGTGAAGACCGGCGCAATCCGCGCGATGGTGAACCTGCTCCGCGACTCCACCTCCAACAGGATGGAAGAATCCATGAACCTGGCCATAGGAAGGCTGGGAGAGCCAGGATCCGTATTCAAGTCAGTCAACCTGATGTCCAACCTGGAGGACGGCAAGGTAAAGAGCCTGGAGGAAACTCTTCCCACGAACCACGGAGTGTTCCCTCCTTTCTCACAGGATACTTACATAACCAGTTACGAGGCCCGTTCACAGAGCAAGGAAATCAGCCTCATAGAAGGATTCTCAATTTCTTCCAACTACGTATTCAGGAAACTCGCCTCGGACAACTACCGCAGCAATCCCCAGTCATACATAGACAAGATATATATGTACAAACTGGGAGAGGCTTTCGACTTCGACCTGGAAGGTCTGGCCAAGCCTACGGTTCCCGACCCTAAATCCAGCAGTTGGAGCGGAACGGACCTGGCCTCCGTGGCAATCGGATACTCCATAGCCGAGACTCCCCTCCACATAATCACATTCTACAACGCCATAGCCAACAACGGCAGGATGATGAAGCCCTACCTGGTGGAAGACATAGAGAAAGGAGGCGTGGTTGTGGAGAAACTGGGCCCCAGTGTGCTGAACGCTTCTATTTGCTCCAAGGCCACGGCTGACACCATCACAAGGGCGCTGAAAGCCGTAGTGGCCTTCCCCCACGGAACCGGAAGCCGCCTGAAGACTGACAAATACGAATTCGCAGGCAAGACCGGGACCGCCAGGGTGGCCCTGGACGGAGGCGGATACGAGCGTGGAGGCCTCAAGAAACACCAGGGAACCTTCGTGGGATTCTTCCCCGCCGACGACCCCAAATACACGATTATAACTGTAGTATACAGCAAACTGACCTACGCCAACACGTATGGAGGCACCAAGCCCGCAGCCGTGGTAAGGGAGATTGCAGACTACATATACGCAATGGACCCCCTGTGGGAGACATCCCTGACCAGGACGGGAAAGATGAACGAGATGAAGGCGCAGCTTCCGGAAGTGGAAGAAGGCAAGGTTCCCGACGTAAAGGGCCTGGGCCTCAAGGACGCCCTTTACGTACTTGAAAACGCCGGGTACGTATGTTCATACTCCGGATACGGTCACGTAGACTCCTATACTGTGGACGGCAAGAACATAACACTGAAACTGAAATGAAACTGAAAGACATAATACAAGGCACTGACGCCAAGATCCTTTACGGTACGCCCGAGACCCAGATAGACGCCATAGTAAGCGACTCCCGCAAGGCTGCGGGCGGCGCGGCGTTCTTCGCCGTCAAGGGCCACGACCGTGACGGCCACGACTACATAGACTCCGCCCGCGCCGCCGGCGCAAGCGCCATAGTCTCCGCCAGCCGCAAGGACCTGGCCCTGTGCGCTGCCAACTTCTACGGCCATCCGTCTGAGAAACTCTCGCTGGTGGGAATCACCGGCACCAACGGCAAGACCACCACGGTGACGCTGCTGTACAACCTGTTTATGGGCCTTGGATACAACTGCGGCCTGCTTTCCACCATAGCCAACTACGTAGGGCGCAAGCGCAGCGAGACCGAGAACACCACGGCCGACCCCATTACCATAAACAGACTCCTCAAGGAGATGACCGACGACGGATGCGAGTATTGCTTTATGGAAGTCAGCTCCATAGGCGTGGAGCAGGACAGGGTTGCTGGCCTCAAGTTCAAGCTTGCCATTTTCTCCAACCTCACCCACGACCATCTGGACTATCACGGCACCTTCGCCGAGTACCTCAGGTGCAAGAAGCTGTTCTTCGACAACCTGCCTTCAGACGCAACTGCCCTTATAAACATAGACGACCGCAACGGAATGGTTATGGTCCAGAACACCGCGGCTCAGGTGGTGACCTATTCCTGCCGCAATATGGCTGACCATACCTGCCGCATCCTGGAAGAAAGTTTCGAGGGAATGCTCCTGAAGATTGACGGCACCGAGACCTGGACACGTCTCATCGGCCAGCACAATGCATATAACATCCTGGCCATATACTCCGCCGCCAGATGCCTGGGAGCGGGAAAGGAGGAGACTCTGGTAGCGCTGAGCAAGCTGGAGTCCGCTCCGGGACGCCTGGAGAACATACGCGGGCCGCGCGGCCTCTCCGTAGTAATAGATTACGCGCACACTCCCGACGCAATGGAGAACGTGCTGAAGACATTGCGAGAGATAGCCCCCGAGAAGCAGCTTATCTGCCTGTTCGGATGCGGAGGCGACCGTGACCGCACCAAGAGGCCAGAGATGGCCAAGGTGGCCGAGGAGTTCTCCGACAGGATCATCGTCACCTCAGACAACAGCCGCACCGAGCGCACCGAGGACATCCTCGAGGACATCCGCGCGGGATTCAGCGCCGAGGGCCTGCGCAAGGCCATATTCATAGCCGACAGGCGCGAGGCAATACGCACCGCCATATTGACCGCCGACGACGGAGCCACCATACTGCTCGCCGGCAAGGGCCACGAAACATACCAGATAATTGGAACTGAACACCGTCACTTTGACGAAAGAGAAGTAATAGCCGAAATACTATGATTTACCACCTTTTCCAACTGCTCCAGGACTACGACTTTCCGGGTCATGGATTGATGAATTACCTGACTTTCAGGGCTATTATGGCCAGTATGATAAGCCTTCTGGTAGCCCTGTTCGCCGGGAAGAAGATTATTCGGATCCTGCAGAAGCACCAGATAGGAGAGACTATCAGGGACCTCGGCCTGCAGGGCCAGATGGAAAAGAAAGGCACCCCCACTATGGGCGGCATAATCATAATAATAGCCGTGCTGAGTTCCGTTTTGCTGGTGGGAGACCTCACCAACATCTACAACCTGCTCCTCATTCTTACCACGGTATGGTGCGGAGCGCTGGGTTTTGCAGATGACTATATCAAGGTGTTCAAGAAGAACAAGAACGGCCTGAGCGAGCGCAAGAAGCTCATAGGCCAGATCAGCCTGGGCTTCATAATCGCCCTCATAATGTGCATCCATCCGGGCATACTGTCCGACAAGCTGGTCACCACGATCCCCTTTGTGAAAGCCCACGAGTTCGACTATTCCTGGCTCTCCCCTTTCAGCGGGCAGCTGGGAGTCTACTGCACCTGGGCGATATACGTGATTCTCATCGTGGTTGTCATAGTGGCCTGCTCCAACGGCACCAACCTCACTGACGGAATGGACGGCCTCGCCGCCGGCACCACCGCCCTGGTAGGCGTCGTCCTGGGTATCCTTGCCTGGCTCAGCGGCAACGTGGTGGACACAGCTTACCTGAACATAATGTACCTGCCGGGAGCGGGAGAGGTGGCCATATTCATGGCGGCCTTCGTTGGAGCGCTGATGGGATTCCTGTGGTACAACTCCTTCCCCGCCCAGGTGTTCATGGGCGATACCGGAAGCCTTACCATAGGTGGTATAATCGGAGTGAGCGCAGTGCTCATACGCAAGGAACTGCTGCTGCCCCTCCTGTGCGGAATATTCGTAGTTGAAAGCGCCTCTGTAATAATCCAGAGGACCTATTTCCGCCGCACAAAGAAAAAATACGGAGAGGGAAAGAGGTATTTCCTTATGGCCCCGATCCATCACCATTTCCAGAAGAAAGGTTTGCCGGAGCCCAAGATTGTGAGCAGGTTCTGGATTGTAGGAATAATACTGGCGGTATCCACGCTGGCGTTACTGAAACTTAGATAGCATTTATGTCAAGAGTAGTTGTATTGGGAGGTGCCGAGAGCGGTGTAGGAGCCGCCGTACTGGCTAAAGTTAAAGGTTTCGACGTATTTCTTTCCGACAACGGGAAGATAAAGGAGGAGTATGCGTCCGAACTCCGCAAATGGGAGATTCCCTTCGAGGAAGGCGGCCACACAGAATCCCTTATCCTCAACGCCGACGAGGTTGTCAAGAGCCCCGGCATTCCGCTTACGGCCCCTATGATTAAGAAACTGGAGGCCCAGGGCACCCACATAGTGTCGGAGATAGAGTTTGCAGGGCGCTACGACACGGCAAAGAAGATATGCATAACCGGATCAAACGGCAAGACCACCACCACGTCCCTCATCTACTACCTGCTTCAGCAGGCAGGGCTGAACGTGGGCCTGGGAGGAAACATCGGGAAAAGCTACGCCTACCAGGTGGCTACCGAGCACTATGATTATTACGTACTGGAAATCAGCAGTTTCCAGTTGGACAACGTATACGACTTCCGTCCGGACATAGCCATCATCACCAACATCACGCCCGACCATCTGGACAGGTATGACCACAATATGGAGAACTACGTCAGGGCCAAGTTCCGCATAACCCGCAACCTCAGGCCCGAAGACTGCTTCATATTCGACTCTGACGACGCCATCACCATAGCGCACCTGGACAAGATCATCCTCCAGACCAAGATGCTGCCTTTCACCCAGGAGCGCGAGGTCAGCCAGGGCGCGTTCGTACGCGACGACAAGATGGTCATCCGCTACGACCAGGACGAGAGCGAAATCTACCTCGAGGAACTCGCACTCGGCGGCAAGCACAACATTTACAACTCGATGGCTGCCGCCCTGGCCGCCAAGGCAATGGACATAGAGAACGAAGTGATCCGCAACAGCCTGGCCACCTTCGCCCCCATCGAGCACAGGCTTGAGCCGGTGCTCAGCATCAAGGACGTGCTCTACATTAACGACTCCAAGGCCACCAACATAGATTCTGCCTGGTACGCGCTGGAATGCCAGAAGAGGCCTGTAGTGTGGATTGTAGGCGGAACTGACAAAGGCAATGACTACAGCATACTCGACCAACTGGTAAAAGAGAAGGTAAAGGCCATCGTCTGCCTGGGAATAGACAATTCCAAGATTCACGCGGCATTCGAAGGCATAGTGGGCAAGGACAAGATGGTGGACACCCATTCAGCCGACGAGGCCGTAAAGGCTGCCAGCCGCTTCGCCCAGAGCGGAGACGTGGTTCTGCTGAGCCCCTGCTGCGCAAGCTTCGACCTTTTCAAGAACTATGAAGACCGCGGAGAGAAGTTCAAGCAGGCAGTAAGAAACTTGTAACGATATGGCAAACAGCAAAGGAAAGACAACATTCATAGACCGCCTGGGAGGAGACAAGGTGGTTTGGACCATCATGCTCTTCCTTTGCATGATTTCCCTGGTGAGCCTGTTCTCAGCCACCTCGCAGCTTGCCACGGCGTCCAACACCAGGCTTAATATTGTAAAGGACCAGGTAATCACCATAGCGATGGGACTCTTCTTCGTGTTCCTCTGCTACAGGGTCAACTCCATCAAGCTGTTCAAGGCCCTGGCAAGGTGGGGATTCGCGCTGTCGCTGTTCCTGCTGGTATTCGTAGACCTGCACATAAAGCTTCCACTGATATCCGCCGCAAGCATTAACGACGCCTGGCGCGTAATCAAGGTGTTCGGCTTCCAGGTACACGTCCTGGAGGTTGTCAAAGTGGCGATGGTAATGTACCTCGCCTGGGCCATAGACCGACTTCAGAACGGAGAGTTCAAGGTTCTGGACAGGCTGTCCAACATCAACCGCCTGGAATTCCTCGGCTCCAAGATATGGCAGGAGATAATCTGCGTCATACTTCCTTCCCTGATGATAGTTGTGCTGTCCCTGCTCGCCAGCAACTCCAGCGCGCTGTTCCTGGCTGGAATTATGTTCCTGACCATGCTCCTTGGAAGGATCAACTTCTTCCATATAGTAGCAACGGGATTCATCTGCCTGGCGCTCCTTGCCGGTTGCTTCGGGCTGTACAAACTCAGCAGCAGCCTTCAGCACGACGACCCTGACGCAAAGGTTCTGTTCAGGCGCATCGGCACCGGCGTGAGCCGCGTGCTGGACAAGTCTATAGACTACGAGGAGATAATACGCACCTCCGACAAGGGCTCGCCGGAATACCAGCGCGCGCTTGACCGCATCCGCCAGCCTTACGGAGCCAAGATAGCCATAAAGGAAGGCGGCCTGTTCGGCAAAGGCCCGGGACGAAGCACCCAGAAGTACAAGGTACCTGTAATTTACGAAGACTACATATTCAGTTTCATCATAGAAGAATACGGCCTGCTGTTCGGAGGCTTGCTGATATTCATGCTGTACCTGAGCCTGCTGGCCAGGGGATCGATCATAGCCAGGAACTGCAACGACCACTTTGCCAAGTGCGCCGTCGCCGGCCTGTGCATGCTTATCACGGCACAGGCGATGATGCACATAACCGTAAACTGCGACATAGGTTTCCTGACCGGACAGACCCTGCCGCTGGTAAGTTACGGAACGTCGGCCTTCGTATGCTTCAGCATAGCCTTCGGCATAATCCTGTCCATCAGCAGGATGGCCGAGAAGAACGTAGAGAAAGAAAGACTCGAGGCGGCTCCGCTCATAGAACTTCAGGAGGACACCCAGGACGAACTGAGGAGTTCCCTGAACGACCTTGACCAGCTGGACTCGATGGACATATAACAAACGACTATGGAATACAGACCTGTCAGAGTCATAATCAGCGGAGGAGGCACGGGAGGACACATTTTCCCGGCCATCTCCATAGCATCCAAGTTCAAGGAGCTCAATCCTGAATCGGAAATCCTGTTCGTAGGTGCGGAGGGTAGGATGGAAATGGAGAAAGTGCCTGCTGCCGGGTTCAAGATTGTAGGACTTAAAGTTGCCGGACTGCAGCGCAAGAGGAGCCTGAAGAACCTTGTCCAGAACATGAGGCTCCCCTTCCGCTTTGTCAGGAGCATACGGAAGGCAAGGCGCATCATAAAGGACTTCAAGCCCGACATAGCCATAGGAGTGGGCGGTTACGCCAGCGCTCCCCTGCTTTTCGCCGCCACTGAACTGAAGATTCCCACCTTGATACAGGAGCAGAACGGATTCGCAGGCCTTACCAACAAGATGCTAGGCAGACGGGTGGACAAGATATGCGTAGCCTACGAAGGGATGGAGAAATTCTTCCCTAAGGACAAGATAGTGTTCAGCGGCAATCCCATCCGCAAGCTCATAGTGCCCTGCACTCCCCAGATGAAGGCGGAAGGCATAGAGTTCTACGGGATGGACCCTGACAAGAAGCACTTGCTGGTGGTAGGCGGCAGCCTGGGAAGCGGCACCCTCAACAATGCGATGCGCAAGTGGATAGAACAGGGCTGCCCAGGAGGAGAGGACGTGGAAGTGCTGTGGCAGTGTGGAAAGTATTACAAGGACTCCATAGACGCGTTTATGGAAAAATACAAGGACAGTTACCCCAACATACACTACTCAGAGTTCATTTCGAGGATGGCCCTGGCCTACGCTATGGCTGACGTGGTTATCTCACGTTCCGGAGCCAGTTCCATATCTGAACTGTGCGCCGCCCGGAAGGCCGCCATCTTCGTCCCGTCGCCCAACGTGGCCGAAGACCACCAGACGCACAATGCCATGGCCCTGGTGCGCAAGGACGCCGGAATGATTGTGAAGGACGGCGAAGCAGTGGACAAGCTTATGGGAGTTGCCCTGGAATTGCTTGACGACCCTGAAAAGATCCAGCAGATGGAAACCAACATAGGCAAGTTGGCAAAGATGGACGCCGGTACGGTAATAGTTGACGAAGCATATAAACTGATATAATGTACAAGCACATATATTTCATAGGCATAGGCGGAATAGGAATGAGCGCCATAGCCAGGTACTACAATTTCAAGGGCCTGGACGTGAGCGGATACGACCGCACTGAATCTGAACTGACCCGTCAGCTCAGCCAGGAAGGCATAAGGGTTCATTACACGGACTCCCCCGAACTCATTCCTGAAAGCATCCGGGATACTCTGGTGGTCTATACCCCCGCCATACCTGAAGACCTGCAGGAACTGGTAACGGTACGCCAGAAAGGATACAAGGTTATCAAGCGCTCCCGTATGTTGGGAGAGATCACGGACGGACAGGTCTGCCTTGCCGTAGCGGGCACTCACGGCAAGACCACCACCAGCACCTTCGCAGCGCACATCCTCACCCAGAGCGGTGAGGGCTGCTCCGCCTTCCTTGGGGGAATCTCCAAGAACTACGGAACCAACTTGCTGGTTAGCAAGAACAACGTGGTCGTGGCCGAAGCCGACGAATTCGACCGCAGTTTCCTTCAGCTGCATCCGGAGATAGCCGTAATCACAGCGATGGACGCAGACCATCTGGACATTTACGGAGACCTGGAGCACGTGCAGGAAGCGTTCAGGGAGTTCGCTTCCCAGGTGAGAGGGGCCGTGATAAAGAAGATAGGCCTGCCGCTGAGCCAGGAGGACACCCCCGCCAAGTTGTACACTTACAGCCTGGACAACCCTCAGGCCGACTTCTACGCCTCTGACATAAGGCTTCAGGAAGACGGACATTATATCTTTGACATCAATTACCCGGACGGAACCATCAAGGACGTAAGGCTTGGCGTGCTGGGATGGGTGAACGTGGAGAACTGCGTCGCCGCGGCAGCCATCTGCCTGCTTCACGGCACCGATCCGCAGAGCATCCGCGAGGCGGCAGGCAGTTTCCTGGGCGCGCGCCGCAGGCTGGACGTTCACCTGAACCGTCCCGGTCTCACATATATTGACGATTATGCCCACCACCCGGCGGAACTGGCTACGGCCATCTCTTCGCTGAAGCAGATATTCCCCTCCAGAACCATAACGGGAGTGTTCCAGCCGCACCTCTATACGCGTACCAGGGACCTGGCGCAAGGGTTCGCGATGGCTTTGAGCCTGCTGGACGAACTCATCCTCCTGGACATATATCCAGCGAGGGAAGAGCCCATCGAGGGCGTGACCTCGGATATAATATTCAAGGACGTCACCTGCAAGCACAAGATAATGCTTCATAAAGAGAACCTGCTGGGCTACCTTGAAGGCAAAGAACTCGACGTTCTGGCCACATTCGGCGCCGGAGACATAGACAGACTTGTACAACCCATAACTGAAATGCTGGAAAAAAGATGAAACGCCCGCTGAAAATAATACTCCGCACAGCCGGGATAGCCTTGCTGCTGGCCGCGTTCGTTCTGCTGGGCCTGCTTAGCCGCAGGGCCCGCAGGGAACGTACTTGCGAAGGCGTCCAGGTGGAATTCAGCGACGATTTCAACTTTGTCACGGAAGAAGACATAAAGGGATACATAGACCGCTATGCCGGAAACTATCTGGGCCGCAGGCTTGACAGCCTTGACCTGAACGGGATAGAGAACATGCTGGACCAGCAGAGCGCTGTGCTCAAGAGCGAGGTCTACTCCGGCGGGGACGGAAAGATGCACGTGGTAGTAAGCCAGCGAGAGCCCGTCCTGCGTTTCCAGAGCCCTGAAAGCGGGTTCTACATAGACGACCGCGGCTTCATCTTCCCTCTCCAGGACAACTACACGTCCCTGGTGCCGGTCATCGACGGCAACATACCTATACACGTCAGCCCCAATTACAAGGGAGAGGCAAAGACGGAGAAGGAGGCTGCCTGGATAAGGGGCGTACAGGAGATGGTAGAATACATGCAGAGCAATGCCATCTGGGCTGAGAACATAGTACAGATACACGTGGACGAGAATTCGGACATACTGCTTATCCCAAGGGAGGGAGAAGAGACATTCATATTCGGCAGTCCGGACGACATCCCCGCAAAGTTCTCCAGGATAGAGAAGTATTACCAGTACATCCAGCCCGGAGAAAAGAAATACACCAGCGTAAACGTAAAGTATAAAGGACAGATAATTTGCAAATAATCACGATATGGACGAAAGATATATTGCGGCTATAGACCTGGGATCGGCCAGGATAAGTCTGGGAGTGGCCCAGGTGCAGGGAGACAACACCCAGATCATTTACTTCGACAGCGT
>JAGCVB010000133.1 GCA_017962585.1 Bacteroidales bacterium | reverse complement strand
GGCTATGGAATTCTTGAGAGTCCTGGCTATGTTGTCCTGCCCTACAAGCGTCTGGAAAGAGCTTGGACGGTACTTGCGGGCTGATACTATAAAATCTGACATAACATACAAATGTAAGTATTATTTTGTGTATTTTTGTTCGTATGAAAAAGATTTGCCTTCTTCTGATCTGTATGGTTCTGCTGCCGTGTCTCTGCCTGGGGCAAGCCAAGATTTACACCAAAAAAGTCAAGCTCAGCGACTTCCCCACAAAGACCACCAAGATAGTCCTCACGGGGAACGACCTGCTGGACAGCCCCCTCAAGGAAGAGATAGCACGCCGCTGGCGAATTTCCCCATATGAGTTCTGCGAGCCCGAAGAATACGACGGCATAAAGAAGAGCACGGACTACTATTTCATCCGCATGGTAGACATAAACGGAGTGACCTCAATGTCGCTGTCAAAAGAAGGCCTTGAGGTGATAAACCTCCCCTACTGCACCGCAGGAGACCCTTCCGGACGGGAAATCCTCTTCATGCCCGCCTTCATAGACATACTCCAGACCTACGTCCTTGACTCCATAAATTCCGACATGACCGGATACCTCGGCCTAAAGAGTTACACTAAGAATATGTTGGGCGGCGGAGGAGACTTCAGGGTATACGTCTCCAGGGAAGACCTGGCAGCCGGCACTGATCCCAAGTGGGAGCAGAAAGACATCTTCATAGTAGATGAGGACGACGCCGACGACATATTCCTGGAAGAGCGTGAGAACGCCCTTGTAAGTTACTGCGTAAAGCCCGCCCCCGGAAGCAAGAAGCGCAACTGCTACGTCTTTCTGATAGACGCAAAAAGCCATAAGCTGTATTTCTTCGCCTCCCACAAGGCCTCCGACAAGAACTGCGGCTTCACTTCCTCCGATATGAATTTCATTTACGGATTCAAGAAGAAATGATAACAGGCAAGACCCCTGACGGAATGCTCTACGCAGTGAAGAGAAGCGGCTCCGCGGCCGCGTACTGCTCGCTGAGCATACGTTGCGGGACAAGGGACGAGGAAGGCTACCACAGCGGCATAGCCCATTTCATAGAACATACCATATTCAAGGGCACTGCAAAGCGCAGCGCCTCCAGCATCAACAGTTATCTGGACCGCCTTGGAGGTGAACTCAACGCCTTCACCACCAAAGAAGAGATAGTGCTTCACGCCACCGTCCTCAAGGAAGACGCCAGGAAAGCCGCGGGTCTCCTCTGGGAACTGGCCACCTGCCCCACCTTCCCCGAAAAGGAGATAGAGAAAGAGAAAAGCGTGGTGATAGAAGAAATCAACGCCTACAAGGACAGCCCCGCCGACGACGTCTACGACAAGTTCGAAGAACTGCTTTTCCAGGACTCCCCCCTCGGACGCCCCATCCTGGGCACCGTGGCGTCAGTCAGGAAAATCACCTCCGAAGAGATGATCCGCTTCGCCCGCGAGAACTTCACCCCGGACAGGATGGCAATGACCATAGTTGCCGACCTTGACGAAAAAAAGATGGAGAGTTACATATGCAGTTTGACAAGACCATAGACAAACGCAACCACGAAGTCAACGCGGTGGTCGGCGCCGTCGCCCCTTCCCTCTACGACGAGCGGGAGCGCATAGCCGCAGTGCTGCTTGCAAACATCCTCGGAGGCCCTGCATCCAACTCCCTCCTCAACAACCTGCTCAGGGAAAAGAACGGATGGGTATACAACGTGGAATGTTCCTACACCCAGTACAGTGACAGCGGAATAATGGCCATCAGCATAGGCTGCGACAAGGCCAACCTGGACAAATGCCTGGATGCCATCTACAAGACCATAGCCAAAATGCAGGACCAGCCCCTGTCCCCCGCAAAACTGAAAGCCGCCAAGAAGCAGCTGATAGGGCAGCTGGCCATCAGTTCAGAAAGTGGCGAGACCCAGTGCCTGGCAATGGGCAAAAGCCTTCTGGCATTCGGAAAGATAAGCAGTTTCCAGGAAGACCGCGCCCGCATAGAGGCCGTCACCGCCCAGGAACTGCAAGAAACAGCCCGGAGCATTTTCGCCCCGGGCAAGATATCGAAACTGGTCTATCTCTAGTCCATAGGGTATTTAACGCCCCACTCCTTGCGCAGCGCATCCATCTGCTCCATAATGGCGATGGTCTCGGCGTGCGGCATATACGGAGACTCCAGAAGCCCCTTCTCAAGAGCATCCTTGCAGGCCAGCACCTGATGCTCGTATCCGGTAACCTGTCCCTCAGGCGGGAAGTACTCCCCAATCATCTTATAGTCTGCGTCGTAAACGCGGGCTGACTGAGGGCAGTTTATGTTGTCCACCACTATATAGGCATCCTCTCCCACTATCAGGCCCTCGCGGTTGCAGCGGGCAATGGCGCTGGATACCAGGTTTGCAATCTTGCCGTCGGCATACTGCAGGGTTATGGTCTCGTACATATCCATTCCTGTAGATCCCAGGACGCAGGTGGAGTCTGTCTTGACAATGTCGGTACCGTAGAACATACGGGCGAAGTTGAGGCAGTATACGCCAAGGTCCAACAGGGCGCCGCCGCACAGGTCAGGACGCAGTATGCGCTCCTTGAACTCCATAGAATAGCAGAGGCTGGCGTAGAGCAGGCGGGGACGGCCTATGGCTCCGCTCTTTATCAAATCCATTATCTTGAGTGACAGCGGCATATATCGGGTCCAGATGGCCTCCGTGATGAATATGCCCTTGCTTTCGGCGAGTGCTATGAGTTCCTTTGCCTCGCGCGCATTGGCGGTGAAGGCCTTCTCGCACAGTACGGGTTTACCGGCTTCTATCGCCATCTTTGAATGTGCAAAGTGATGTGAATGAGGGGTGGCAATATATACCAGGTTCACGTCGGGGTCCTGGACCAGCTCTTCATAACTGCCGTATGCCTTGGGGACGCCCCACTCCTTGGCAAAGAACTCTGCCTTCTCGAGGTTACGGGAAGCCACCGCATAGAGGATTACTTCAGGATTCTTGAGCCCGGTGAGGGTCTCGGCCATCTTGTCGGCTATCCAGCCGGCTCCGATAATTCCTAATTTGATGATCATAACAGAAAGAGGATTAGATTACAGACCACAATATACAGAAAAAGTATTAATTTTAGGCAAACTATGACCTGATGGAGACTGAACTTGAAAAATATATAAGGGAACACAGCACGGTGCAGGGAGAGGCCCTGGAATGGATAGAGAAGCAGACAAACATCCGCACCAACTACCCCCAGATGCTCTCCGGAGCCGTGCAGGGACGCTTCCTTACAATGATGGTGGAACTCACGGGCGCCAGGGACATACTTGAGATAGGCACTTTCACCGGATACTCCGCCGTCTGCCTGGCAAACGGCCTTCACGGAAATGGCCGCGTCCACACCCTTGAAATAAACGACGAACTTGAAGACCTCACCCGCGAGGGCTGGCGCAAAGCCGGGGTGGAAGACCTCATAACCCTTCACATTGGAGACGCGCGTGACATCCTTGAAACCCTCCCGGGACCTTTCGACCTGGTATACATTGACGCCAACAAGCGGGAGTACACCCAATACTACAACCTGGTCATCGACAAAATGCGGCCGGGCGCCCTGCTGCTTGTGGACGACGTGCTCCTCGGAGGCAAGGTCTACGAGCCGGAGCCGGCCTGCGACAAGCAGACGCAGGGGCTGCTGGCCTTCAACGACACAATAGCAAAAGACCCCCGCGTGGAAGTTGCGATACTCCCCATACGCGACGGTCTTTCAGTTATCCGCAAGAAAGGCTAGCCCACCTGGGCTCCGTTGTCAACCACCTCCTGAGGGGTGATGAAACGCATCTTTCCGTCTTTCTGGGCGGCCATAAGGATCATTCCCTTGGACTCTATTCCCTTTATCATCCTGGGCTTGAGGTTGGCCAGGATGCATATCTGCTTGCCGACCATATCCTCGGGAGAATAATACTGGGCGATACCGGACACGATGGTTCTCTTGTCTATTCCTGTATCTATGGTAAGTTTCAGGAGCTTGTCGGTCTTGGGCACCTTCTCGGCTTCCAGCACTGTTGCGGTGCGGATATCCATTGCCTGGAACTGCTCGAAGGTGACCTCCTCTTTCTGAGGCTCCACGGGAGCGGCCGCAGCCTCAGCTGCAAGGTGCTCCGCCTTGGAAGCCGCCAGTTTGGCAAGCTGAGCCTCTATCTGGTCGTCCTCCACCTTTGTGAAGAGCAGCACGGCAGCGCCTATCTGGTGTCCCTCTTCAAGTATACCCAGTTGGGAGATGCTGTCCCAGGAAGGGTTGCAGTCGAGCATCTTGCGCAGGCGGGCGCAGGCGAACGGAGTGAAAGGCTCGAACGCCACGGCCAGGTGCGCGCAGAGCTGCAGCGACACGTTGAGGATGGTGGCGGTGCGGTCCATATCTTCCTTGGCCACCTTCCAGGGCTCGGTGTCGGAGATGTATTTGTTACCTATACGGGCAATTCCCATAGCATCCTTGAGGGCCTCGCGGAAGTGATAGGTCTCTATGTTCTTCTCAAGCGAAGCCTTGAGGGCAGGCACCTCGGCAAGGGCTGCCCTGTCTATGTCCTGAAGGGTTCCGATAGGCGGCACCTTTCCGCCGAAGTATTTGTGTGTCAGCACTATGGCCCTGTTGACAAAGTTGCCGAACACGGCCACCAGCTCTGAGTTGTTGCGGGTCTGGAAGTCTTTCCAGCTGAAGTCGTTGTCCTTGGTCTCAGGCGCGTTTGCAGTAAGAACGTAGCGCAGTGCATCTTCCTTTCCGGGGAAATCCTGCACGTATTCGTGCGCCCAGACTGCCCAGTTGCGGGAAGTGGAGATCTTGTCTCCCTCAAGGTTAAGGAACTCGTTTGCAGGCACGTTCTCAGGAAGGATGAATCCGTCTCCGTATGCCTTGAGCATAGACGGGAAAACTATGCAGTGGAAAACTATGTTGTCCTTGCCGATGAAATGCACCAGCTTGGTATCCGGGCTCTTCCACCATTTCTCCCAACTGTCCGGTAGGAGTTCCTTGGTGTTGGAAATGTAACCGATAGGTGCGTCGAACCACACGTACAGTACCTTGCCCTCGGCTCCCTCCACCGGGACGGGTACGCCCCAGTCAAGGTCGCGCGTAACGGCGCGGGGCTGCAGGCCCGAATCCAGCCAGCTCTTCACCTGGCCGTAAACGTTGGTGCGCCACTCCTTGTGGCCTTCCAGGATCCACTGGCGGAGCCACTGCTC
>JAGCVB010000020.1 GCA_017962585.1 Bacteroidales bacterium | reverse complement strand
GACCATCGCGCCGGCAGAACCTGCGGCGTCGGAAAACTACCTGACTATGGAGAATCTCTACGGTGCAGACCTTGTACCGTATACTTCACAGTACGCGCTTTTTGACGAGAATTATTATCAGGAGGCAGCCTATATGAACGAGGTGTCCGAAGAAGACATCATCAACTATCTTATAGATACCAATATGCCTCTGAGTTACATCGGTTTGGCTTTAATGCAGTATTAAAAAGGATATGAAAAACTATGTGAGAATAGTGTTGTCCGCCATCCTGTTCGCTTTCTGCCTCTCGGCAGACGGCCAGAACAACAATCCGGCTGCTGACTGGATGGCCAGGATGAGAAGTGAGAAAATTGCTTTCCTCACTTCAGAGATGGGTTTGACCCCCGAAGAGGCTCAGGTTTTCTGGCCCCTATACAATAAGGCCGAGGCTGAAGAGACTGCCGCATTCAACGAAACCCGCAAATGCTTCAGCGCGCTGAACGAAGCCGTCCAGCAGAAGAAGTCCCAGAGCGAAATATCAAGGTTGCTCCACGAGTATACTTCGGCCATGACCAAATCGCAGGGGATACAGGCCAAGTATGTTTCCCAGTATGAGAAAATACTCTCGGCAGAGAAGGTTGCAAAGCTTTTCCTCGCAGAAGAGAGGTTCCGCAACAACCAGATAATGCGTCTGCAAGGCGGCGCTTTCAATGGAGGCGGTAACTTCAACGGGGGTGGCAACTTTAACGGAGGCAACAACAGGGGCGGCAATATACGCGGATTCGGATTCCCGGGCCGCAACCCCAACCAGAACCAGGAAAAGGCTGACAGACTTTAAGAATCGGTATAAAAATCATTGGTCAGGGAAATGTACTCTCGGGTATATTTCCCTGATTCTTGTATTGTCAGCAGTTCTTCTGCAGGGACTGTCTTCTTGAAACTGAATTCTGCGATGAGCCTGGATGGCTTCTTCCTGGGAGTGGTGCGTATGCGCAGCAGGCGGAAGGGGAAGAGGCCGAAGCCGCCCGCCTGCCGGAGCAGCATCTTCTCTGTGTCGGCTGGGAGGATCAGGGACAGGGTCCCTTCCGGTGTGAGGCGTTCGGCGGCAAAGGCCAGGATGTGACTGTACGACAGGTTGAGGCTGTGGCGCGCTTCCGCCTTCCTTCCGTCAGGATTCGTCAGGGAGTTGTCGTAGTACGGGGGATTGGAGAAGATGTGGCTGTATCGGCACTCAGGATTGAAGTCGGCCAGGGCGGTGTGGAAGGCGGAGAGCCGCCCGCTCCAGGGCGATTCGCTGAAATTCTGCGTCGCCTCACGCGCGGAAGCTTCGTCTATGTCGATGGCGTGGATGACGGCCTCGGGGTGGCGCTGAGCCGCCATCAGGGCAATGGTGCCTGTGCCTGTGCCTATGTCAAGCATCAGGGAGGCGTCCCCGGGGATGGTCATGGCGGCCCCTAGCAACACCCCGTCGGTGTTGACTTTCATTGCGGAAAGGGTGTTGGAGACGCAGAACTGCTTAAACCTGAAAACTGCCATCTTTCATTACCAGGCAACGGTCGCACATCTTGGCCAGGTCGGGGTCGTGTGTCACTATCACTATTGTCTGGCCAAGTTTGTCCCTGAGGGTGAAGAACAGCTGGTGGAGTTCCTGCTTTGTCTTGGTATCCAGGTTGCCGGACGGCTCGTCGGCGAAGATTATCGCAGGGTCGTTAATGAGGGCGCGGGCCACAGCCACTCTCTGCTGCTCTCCTCCTGAGAGTTCGGATGGCTTGTGGGTGGTCCTGTCAGAGAGTCCCATCACTTCCAGCAGTTCAAGAGCCTTCTGACGCGCTTCTTTCTCTGAGCGTCCCGCAATGAAGGCGGGGATCATCACGTTCTCAAGGGCGGTGAACTCCGGGAGAAGGTGGTGCTGCTGGAACACGAAGCCGATCTTTTTGTTACGGAAGGCTGAAAGCTCGTTTCCGGACAGGTTGTCTACAGAGTAACCGTCAATCTCCAGGGTGCCGGCATCGGGGCGCATAAGGGTTCCAAGTATCTGAAGCAGAGTGGATTTACCTGCTCCCGAGGCGCCCATTATGGACACCACTTCCTTTTTGTTGACGGAGAAATCTATGCCTTTGAGCACCTTTAGCTGCCCGAAAGATTTTTCTATGCCTTTGGCTTGAATGATGGTCTGGCTCATACTGGTTCCAAAGATATAAAAAATAGTCTGATTTTTTGTTTTTTATGCAAATCCGCTCTATCTTTGCCGTCCCTCAAAAGGGGGTTTTCGGGGTGTGGCGCAGTTGGCTAGCGCACCTGCTTTGGGAGCAGGGGGTCCCGTGTTCGAGTCACGGTACCCCGACGCAAAAAGACAGCTTTGAGGCTGTCTTTTTTGCGTCGGGGACGTTACCATTGAGGGGGCGTACCCCCTCAAACACCCCTGAGTCGGGCCCTGCCCTCCGAAGGAAAAAAGGCGAGACGGAAGTCCCGCCTTTTTTCGTCGGGGTACATCTTACCATTATCACCCTGCACCCACAAGGGACAAGGGGAAGAATCCCCTTGTGCCGCATATGCGG
The DNA here is from genome assembly GCA_017962585.1 of Bacteroidales bacterium. Classification (GTDB taxonomy): domain Bacteria; phylum Bacteroidota; class Bacteroidia; order Bacteroidales; family UBA932; genus Cryptobacteroides. The sequence continues at coordinate 6,844 of JAGCVB010000020.1, read as the reverse complement.
CTATCCCCTCGGTCTGACCTTCAGCCCTCCGATTTTTCCTTCCTTTGCGAGGGGGGGTGTGGCAAATAAATGATTGATAATCAGCAGGATCGTATATTTGATACCCTCGGTTTTAGGGGGTATCAATTAGTTTATTACTTTGGCTATCAAATACTTAGATGCCACAGCCCTTTAGCCATCGAGCAAGCGGAGAGACAGACTTGCCATTCCCCGCTATCAGCGAAGTCCTTGACGTTTCCAGACAGGTAAAGTACTATTGAGGTTATGTGTGTGGTTGATTAGGGGACGGGGTCGTAGCCGGAGCCGCCCCAGGGGTGGCAGCGGAGGATGCGCTTGAGGGAGAGCCAGAAGCCCTTGAAGGGGCCGTATTTGCGGAAGGCCTCCAGGGCGTACTGGGAACAGGTGGGGGTGTAGCGGCAGGATGGGGGAGTGAGCGGCGAGATGCACAGCTGGTAGAACTTTATCAGCAGTACGAAGGGCGCAATCAGTATTTTCTTGAGGACTCCCATCACTTTATCAGTTTGAGGATATTGGCCACCGTGTCCCTGATGTCAGCGAAAGGCAGGACCTCGTTGCTGTCGTACTGGAAAAGAATGTCGGCACCCTGTACCTGGCAGAGCCCTTTCTGGGTCCGGTAGGCTTCCCTGATGCGGCGCTTAAGAAGGTTCCGTTTTACGGCGCGCTTGAAGTGCTTTTTTGGAACTGATACCAGTATCCTGCTGAATTCCAGGCCATTAGGACTGAATGTGCAGAACTTGACGACCCCGCAGTTACCCCAGCGCCCATTGCTCAGAAGGCGCGAAATATCCCTTTTGGAAGATATCCTTTCTGCCTTGGAAAGGGTGTTGCCTGCGTCAGGCGTCATATTTTAGCAATATTGTTTAAGGTATTCTTCGATAGCCTTTGCCACGGAGGGAACGTCAGGTGTAGGAGCCTGGATTACGGCCTTGAGCCCTTCAGCTTCCATTGAGCGGACAACGCTGCGGCCGTAGGATATTATCTTGAGGTCTCCCTGGACGAAATCTGGGAAATTGTCCTTGAGGGCCTTGATGTCGGCTGCATTGTGGAGTACCAGCACGTCGTACTGGTGCAGGTCCAGTTCCTTGAGGTCCTGGGACACCGACTTGATGACTGCCGCCGTCTTGAAGTTGAGTCCGTTCTCAGTGAACAGTTTGGAGAAGGTGTCGCTGGCGGTGGAAGCCGACGAGGTGATGAGGAAAGTCTCCTTCTGGTGCTTTGTCCCGATCTGTGACAGGATGGAATCTGCAGTACCGTTGCCGAAGAAGATCTTGCGCTTGCGGTAGACGATATGCTTCTGCAGGTACATTGCCACGGCCTCTGTGGTGCAGAAATACTTCATTGTCTCGGGAACCTTTATGCGAAGCTCCTCGCAGAGTTTGAAGAAGGCGTCGATGGCGTGGCGGGAAGAGAATGTGACTGCGGTAAAGTCAGGGATATTGATTCTCTGGGCTCTGAACTCGCGGGAAGAAAGCGGTTCGATAAGGTAGAAGGGTTTGAATTCTATCTTTGCTCCGAACTTCTCTTCCAGTGCGGAATAGGCTGCAGAGTTTGAAGGAGCCTGCTGTGAGATAAGTATCTTAGTGTCTGCCATTGAATCTATAACCACAGTATTGCTGCCACCAGCGCGGCGGCCGGCAATAATTCGAGCCCGCAAAGATACAAAAATGTTCTTAAAAGCCCATAAGATGAGGCGAAAATTTGCGTTTTGACAAGCAGATACAGTATGTAGATGATGGTTGTCTCCCAGAGAAATACCTGCTGCGCGGTGCTCAGGTCAACGTTCAGAAGCTTGAGGACGGCTGTGGTCACGAGCAGGAATATGGTGTAGACGATGAAAAAATTCATTGCGCTGCGGTGCGCCACGCGGTACGGCTCCAGGTTGCCTCTCATTGGAGTGGCTATCTTGTAAATAATGAATCGCAGCAGTATGAACAGCAGGAAAAAGGCATAAACCAGAAGGCTTTTCCACTCGGTCGGCTGCTCCATTATGAGGTCCAGGTCGAAGAACCCGTACCTGGAGGCTATCAGGCTGAATGGAAGCAACGTGGAGAAGAAAGTCCAGTTGCGGCTGCGGACTAGCGGGACGCTGTCCTCTATGCGGAAGTTGTCGCGCGGCATGGTGCAGCACCTGAACACGTACGGGGCGCAATGCAGGAAGGAGTCCAGAACGAAGAGGAAGAAGACGATGGAAGCCACCACGAGGATGGTGTTGACAGGATACTCGGCCCACGGGTACGTGGTCTGGAAGTCTGCGGTAGGGACCGTAGGCATCTGCAGGTATCCTGCCTTGAAGGCTTCTTCGGCAGGCCGTATGAAATAGGTGCTGTCTGCCATCAATTGCCGCGTTTGGCGTTATAGCCCATCTGGTTGAGCATTGCGGTGACTTTGTCCCGGAAATCGCCCTGGATGGTGATGACCCCGTCCTTTACCGTGCCTCCTACTCCGCACTTTATCTTGAGCGTCTTGCCCAAGTCGGCGAGGTCGTCGGCACGGCCTTTGAAGCCCTTCACCAGGGTTACCTGCTTTCCGGCGCGGCCGCTCCTGTCGATGGTGACTACGAGGCGCTGCTTCTCCGGAGCCGGGGTTTCCGGTTCGGGTGTCTTTTCTTGCTCGAATACGAAATCAGGATTGGTAGAGTAGACTATCATAGGGCCATTATTTTTGCAAATATAACGATTCCTTTTGTATCTTTGTAAGATATGACTGACAAGAAGTTTGCATTGTGGAACCGCATCACGGCGTTTTTGGTATTTGCCGTTTCGGCTTTCACTTATCTTTCAACGATAGAACCCACTGCGTCCTTCTGGGACTGCGGAGAATTTATAGCATCGTCTTATAAACTGGAAGTGGGCCATCCCCCGGGAAACCCCGTGTTCCAGTTGTTCGCCAGGTTCTTCACCATGTTCTCTGACGCGGACCACGCCGCGATGATGGTGAACGCGATGAGCGCTCTGTGCTCTGCCCTGACAATCTTCTTCCTCTACCTCACCATAGTGTTCCTGGCCAAGAGGCTGGTACGCAAGGGAGAAGACGTCGCCTTCCCCACGGGAGGCGCGATAGCCATCCTGGGCAGCGGCGCCGTGGGAGCCCTTGCCTATTGCTTCTCCGACACCTTCTGGTTCTCTGCCGTCGAGGGCGAGGTCTACGCTATGTCGTCCCTGTTCACGGCTTTCGTGTTCTGGGCTATGACAAAGTGGTACGAGCAGGCCGACAGGCCTCACTCCAACCGCTGGATAGTGCTCATTGCCTTTATGATGGGACTTTCCATAGGAGTGCACCTTCTGAACCTGCTGGCAATCCCGGCAATAGTGTTCCTTTATTACTACAAGAAGAAGGAAGACGGAAAATATACCTGGCTGGAACTTCTCAAGATAATGCTGGTGTCAGTGGTGATACTGGCAATAATCCTGTTCCTGATCGTGCCTTACCTCCCCAAGATGGCCGCCTATGCCGACCTGCTGTTCGTCAACGTCTTTGGACTGCCGTACAACAGCGGCGCGGCGTTCTTCATACTGGCCCTCCTGGCCCTGTGTTTCTGGGGACTGTTCCGCACTCTCAAGAAAGACAAGGTGTTCTGGAATACGGCGCTGCTCTGCCTTACCACAATTGTCGTAGGCTTCTCGCTGTTCAGCATCTGTATAATCCGTTCTTCTGTCAAGACTCCTACCAACGAGTACCAGCCTGACAACGCGTTCACCCTTGTAAGGTATCTCTCACGCGAGCAGTACGGCAGCAATCCGCTCATCTACGGCGAGTACTTCGACGCTCCGTATGAGATTGTTACCAAGACCTACTGGGCGCCTCTGGGCGGCAAGTACATAAAGGCTCAGAGCCCTCCCACGCCTAAGTACAAGCCGGAGGGCAAGATGCTGTTCCCCAGGATGTGGAGCGCTTCATCTTCCGGATCGTCCTACGAAGACTTCTATGAGTCCTATATGAAAGGCAAGGGCCGGAAACTGGCCGGCTCCGACCACAGGAAACCTACGATGGGAGCCAATCTGGCTTACTTCTTCGACTACCAGCTCAACTGGATGTACTGGAGGTATTTCTTCTGGAATTTCGTAGGAAGGCAGAACGACGTCCACAGCCCTATGCCGGGCAACATATTCCACGGCAACTGGGAGAGTGGAGTCTCCCTCATAGACAATTACAGGCTGGGCGACCAGAGCGACGCCCCCGCCGTCCTCAAGGACAACAAGGCCAAGAACCACTATTTCTTCCTGCCTCTGCTGCTGGGCCTCCTGGGCCTGTTCTTCCAGTTCGGCAAGGACAAGCGCGGATGCTGGCTGGTGTTCCTGATGTTCTTCATGACAGGAATAGCCATTGTGGTTTACCTCAATCAGCCGCCTCTGCAGGTGCGCGAGAGGGATTACGCCTATGCCGGATCGTTCTATTCCTTCTGTATGTGGATAGGTCTGGCGGTGGCAGCCGTCTACGGCTGGATATCCAAGGCTCTCAAGAAAGACAACGCCGCAGTTGCAGCCGCCGTTACTCTGGCCTGCCTTTGCGTGCCCACGCTGATGGCCGCCCAGAACTGGGACGACCACGACCGCAGCAACCGCCGCACCGCGGTTGAACTGGCGTACAACTACCTCAATTCGGTCGGCCCCAACGGAATCCTGATCACTCACGGAGACAACGATACCTTCCCTCTGTGGTACGCCCAGGAAGTCGAGGACATCCGCACCGACGTACGTATCTGCAACACTTCTCTCCTGGGAACCGACTGGCACATAGACCAGATGAAATACGCCGTCAACCAGTCGCCGCCACTAAAGCTCACCATACCCAACGAGCAGCTCCTTTACGGAACAAACGAATACGTATATATCTACGACACCAGGGAACAGGTGATAGACATACGCGACGTGATGAGAGTGTTCACCCATCCCGACGCCAAACTCGCAATGAGGAACGGCTCCAAGGTGGACTATATAATGTCCCGCAAGATATCCATACCGGTCAACAAGGAGAACGTGCTCAAGTACGGCATCCTGACCCCTCTGTTCAAGGATGTGATCCCTGACCAGATAGTCCTGGAGATGCCCGAGGGAAAAGAGTATCTCACAAAGCCCGAATTGTTCCTTCTGGACCTTCTGAGCAATTACGAGTGGGACCGTCCAATCAACTTCCTCAATATGGCCGGAGACCTGGATATAGGCATCAAGGAGTACCTGATGTACGACGGATACTCGTTCCGTTTCATCCCGCTCAAGACCGGAGCGTCCAACTCCAAGGTGGGCCTGGCGGATCCCGAGTACCTGTACAACCTCCTTATGAACACGTTCAAGTTCGACGCGCTGTCAGCCGGCGACTATTTCATAGACTACCAGAACCTGTACACTCATCTGGGTGTTATGTCCATCCCCAACCTCTTCGTTACCAGCGCCGATTTCTACCTGGAACTGGGCCAGAAGGAAAGGGTAAAGGCACTGCTTGACAAGTACTGCCAGGTTATGCGCTACTACCCCAAGGAGGCCATCCCCATAGGCCTCTCCGGAGCTGACATCTCCACCATTGCGGTAATTGAGGATTACCTCAGGATAGGCTGCGTAGACGAAGCCCGTGCGCTGGCCACGGATTATGCAAGGGAGATACTGACCGCCTCGGCATTCTACCTGGAGTTCTACAAGTATGCCGAGAAGGACTTCGACCAGTGCACCAACTTCATCTACTACTTTGCCAACAGGCTGCGCCAGTATTCTGTCGACGACATAGCTGACAGGGTAGAGAAGGACCTGCAGGATATGGTGGATGCCGTAAGCGGAGGAAAGGCGGAAGAGTGATCAGCGCTTTACGCGCACATAGATACTGAGCGGGAGGGCTTTGCCGAAGCGGTCACGCAGGGCGAGCTCCCCGCTTTCCATTTTGCCCGTGTTGCCCTTGAGGGCCTCGCGCACAGTTGTTTCCCCAAGAAGAGGGGAATATCCGTTGGAATACAGGTTGAGAACCATGAAGGCATTCTCAGGCTCCAGTATGTCCCCGACGCATTTGAGCATGTCGAAAAGGCACTGATCCAGTTTCCACTTTTCTCCGTCGGGGCCGTGGCCGTATGCAGGAGGATCCAGGATTATTCCGTTGTAGCGGTTGCCGCGCCTGGCCTCCCTGCGGGCGAACTTGAGGGCGTCTTCCACTACCCAGCGTATGTCCCTGAGGTTGCTGCGTTCCATATTGGCCTTGGCCCAGGTCACCACCTGACGGACGGAGTCCAGGTGGGTGACGTCGGCGCCCGCGGCCTTGGCCGCCAGCGAGGCGGCTCCGGTGTATGCGAACAGGTTGAGCACCTTGGGGACGGTTCCGGCGGGAAGGTTCTGCCTGATTTCCTTCACTCCTGAATAGATGAACTCCCAGTTGGGGGCCTGCTCGGGGAATACGCCCACGTGCTTGAAGGAGGTGAGGCCCAGGCGGAGTGAGAAATCCAGGCCTGCAGCCTGCCCCTTGTAACAGATGTACCACTGCTCGTCCATCTTCTTGAGGCTTTCCCAGGTGCCGCTGTCCTCCTTGCCGGCCTTGCCGAATCCGGCGCCCGGCTTGAAGCGCGTGTGGGCCGTTGAAGCCCACTCCGAAGGGGAGAGGGTCGGCGCCCACAGCGCCTTGGGCTCCGGGCGTATCAGGCAGTATCTGCCGAAGCGCTCGAGCTTCTGCCCGTCGCCGCTGTCTAACAACTCGTAATCTTTCCAGAAATCTGAAGGATATTGTATGTCCATACAATGCAAAGATATTAGTTTTTTTAGTAAATTTGTAGACTGGAAATTATCATAACACTTTATACAAATGCAAAAGTACATCGACTCTTATGACTTCGCCGGCAAGAAGGCGATTG